>NZ_JBAKHX010000029.1:0-89061 GCF_036906915.1 Micromonospora sp. CPCC 206061 | reverse complement strand
CAATTGACCCGCACGAGGCACACCACGACCAACGACCGAATTGCCCCTAAGTTACCGGTATTGAGCCTAGGCCCTGTCCTGTCGATCATGTCGAGCCGAGGCGAGGTCCAGACGGCGATCCGGCGGGACAGGGCCTAGGTGGCGAGGGGTACCACCGCCTCCGCACAGCCCCATGAGAGCGTGACCCCGGCACCACCATGACCGTAGTTGTGGACGAGACGCCCGCCACCGGGCAGCGGCGCAGGGTCCGCCTCCACGCGCGGCCCGCCGCGCCGTGCCGGTCGCAGCCCGGCCACATGCGCCAGCACCGCCGCGTTCGCCAGTTCGGGTACCAGGTCAGCGCAGCGAGCCACGATTTCCATGCCCACCCGCGCGTCGGGCTCCGTGTCCCACTGCCCCGCCTCGAACGTCCCCCCGAGCACCACGTCCTGGCTGCGCGGATGTATGTACGTCATGCCGGCCGGACTGTCCTCGTCACGCACCGACGTCACCAGGCCCGGATTGGCGACCAGCACGATCCGCCCTCGAGCGGGGAACACGTCCGCATCACCGCAGAGCTTGCCGGCGGCCAGCCCGGTCGCGTTCACCACGACGGGCGCCTCGATCTCGTCGAACCGCTCGATCCGCCGCCGCTCCACCGCACCACCGAGCCGGTCGCGCAGCCAATCCAGGTACGGCCGCATCTCCACGGTCGGCACCGTGAACCGCCACTCCTCGGTGTACTCCGCGCTCGGCGGCGGCACCCGAGTGAAGTCCGGCACGGCGGCCGACCACCAGGGCGCCTCGTCCACCTGCTGGCGCACCAGCATCCGGGTAGGCCGCAACACCACTCCCGGCACCCCATCCCCCGCCTGGCGGCACAGTTCCTCGAAGGTCCGCGTGGCCCACTGAAGCACCCGCGGATCCTCGTCCGTATGTGTGGGATACCAGACGGCAGCCGCCACCGCGGACACCGTGTCAACCGACTCGTCGGCGCTGATCACAGCGACCCGCGCCCCAGCCTCAACCAGCCGGACAGCCGAGGTCAGCCCGACAACCCCGGCCCCCACAACGACAACGTCGACGATGGCTTCCTCCTTGGACGACACTCACTCCGTCCCCAACCATATTCGCGCCGATCAAGGCCATCTCCATCGATCAAGGGGGGGTGCGACGCGGGCGGGGCGGGTTAGGCGCGGAGGGTCAGGATCAGGTCGGCCACCAACGCTGTCCAGCCTGTTTGGTGCCAGGCGCCCAGGGCGGCGCCGTTGTCGCCGTGGAAGTACTCGGGGAAGGCGAGCAGGTCCTTCCAGTCGGGGTGATTCTGGAAGAGGTCGCACGCGCCGTACATCGGGCGCCGGCCCCACTCGTCCGGCACGAAGAGGGAGATCAGGCGCTCCGACAGGTCGTCGGCCACCTCGTTGAGGGTGCGCTTGGTGCCGGAGCGGGTCGGGTGCTCGATGAGCAGGTCGTCGCCGAAGAACTTGGCGTAGTCGCGCAGCGCGCACACCAGCAGGAAGTTCGTCGGCATCCAGATCGGACCGCGCCAGTTGGAGTTGCCGCCGAACAGGCCGCTGGTGGACTCGGCCGGCTCGTACCCGACGGTGAAGTCCTGCCCGCCGAGCGACACGGTGAAGGGTTTCTCAAGGTGGGAGCGGGACAGGGTGCGCAGCCCGTACGGCGAGAGGAACTCGTCTTCGTCGAGCATGCGCGCGAGGATCCGCACGATCTGCTCGGGGCCGACCATCGACAGCAGCCGGCGCTGCCGTCCGTCACGAGCCATCCGTCGGGCGCCCAGCACATCGGCGTACTCAGGCTTGTTGGTGAGGAACCAGCGCAACCGCGCGCCGAGTTCCGGAAGCTGCGCGAGCGTCCGCGTCGTGAGGGTGGTGGTGGCTGCCAGCGGCAGCAGGCCGACCACCGAGCGCACCTTGAGCGGCACTGTGTTGCCGTCGGCGAGCCGAAGCTGGTCGTAGAAGAAGGAGTCGTCCTCGTCCCAGAGGCCCTGCTGGTAGGCGGCGACCGCGATGTACGCGAAGTGTTCGAAGAACTTGGTGGCGACGTCTTCGTAGGCGGGGTCGTGGACGGCGAGGCGGACGGCGATGTCGAGGAGGTTGAGGGCGTACATGGCCATCCAGCCGGTGCCGTCGGACTGCTCCAGCGCGCCGGACACGGGCAGCGCTGCCGAGCGGTCGAACGGGCCGACGTTGTCGAGGCCGAGGAAGCCGCCTTCGAAGACGTTGTTGCCGTTGATGTCCTTGTGGTTGACCCACCAGGTGAAGTTGAGCAGCAGCTTGTGCAGTACCCGGGCGAGGAAATCGTGGTCGCGCCCGCCGTCGATTTCGAAGACGCGCAGTGCCGCCCACGCGTGCACGGGAGGGTTGACGTCGCCGAAGGCCCACTCGTACGCGGGGATCTGCCCGTTGGGGTGCATGTACCACTCGCGGAGGAGCAGGAGTACCTGCTGCTTGGCGAAGCCGGGGTCGACGCGGGCCAGCGGCACGCAGTGGAACGCCAGGTCCCACGCGGCATACCAGGGGTACTCCCAGGGGTCGGGCATGGAGATGACGTCGAAGCTGTTCATGTGCCACCAGGCGCTGTTGCGCCCGTGCCGGCGTCCCTCTGGGGGTGGAACGCTGCCGGGATCGCCGGTGAGCCACTGCTCGACGTCGAAGTGGTAGAACTGCTTTCCCCACATGAGCCCGGCGATGGCCTGGCGGGCGACGGCGGCCTCCTGACGGGACGCCCCGGCGGGGATGAGCGACGTGAAGTACGCGTCGGCCTCGCCGCGGCGGGCGGCGATCACCTCGTCGAACCCGGCGCCCAGGTCGAGGATCGGCGCGGGCTCGGCGGCGGGCGGCGGCGCGGTGAGCGTCAGTCGCAGCCGGATGTACGCCTCGCCGCGAGCCGGCACGGTCAACGTGTAGTGCAGGGCGCCCTTGGTGCCGGTCAGCGCGGGGTTCACTGACGGGGCGCCGGAGACGACGTGGTCGTTGATGCCGTCCTTCGGGTACTCGCTGCGCCCCTCCAGCCCCCACAGCCGCTGGGTGTTGGTCTCGTTGTCGCAGCACAGGACCGTCGGGTCGCCCTCCCCCTGCAGGACGACCTGCCCGAGCACCCAGTGCTCGCCGACCAGCCGGCCGTCGTCGCCGCGCAGCACCGGCACCTGGTCGCGGCCGGGCAGCCCCCACGACCAGGTGTTGCGAAACCACAGCGTGGGGAGCACGTGCAGGGTGGCCGTCTCGGGACCCCGGTTAGCGATCTTGACGACGATGCACATGTCGGTGGGTGACGCCTTGGCGTAGTCGACGGTCACCGCCCAGAAGCGGTCGTCGTCGAACACCCCCGTGTCGACCAGCTCGTACTCGGTCTCGTCCCGCCCGCGCGCCGCGTTGACCGCCACCAGGTCGTCGTAGGGGAACGCGGTCTGCGGGTAGTGGTACCGCCAGCGCATCCAGGAGTGGGTGGGTGTGGAGTCCTGGTACCACCAGTACTCCTTGGCGTCCTCTCCGTGGTTGCCGCCGTCGCCGCCGAGCCCGAACATCCGCTCCTTGATGATCGGGTCCTGCCCGTTCCAGAGGGCGAGCGCGAAGCAGAACGTCTGCCGGTCGTCGCAGACGCCGGCCATGCCGTCTTCGTTCCAGCGGTACACCCGGGAACGCGCGTGGTCGTGCGGAAAGTAGTCCCAGGCCGTACCGTGCTCGCTGTAGTCCTCCCGGACCGTACCCCAGGCACGTTCGGACAGGTAGGGGCCCCATGCGCGCCACGGCTGTTCTCCCGAGTCGGCCTGCGCCAGGCGCTGGTGCTCGGCCTCTCCGGAGGACGCCACAGCGTCAGACCCCTTCCTCTTCCGTCGTGACCACACGGGACCATTGTCGCCTTAGCGTGTTACAGGTACCGACACCTACCAGGGTCTGTATCGAGGTGGATGACCGGGCTGCGGCGGCCCAAGCCAACGCCTGGACCTCGCCTCGCTCCGGCCCCCACCTCGATACAGACCCTAAGGAGCTTAGTGATCGAGATAGGCTTCGGCCCCCAGGTCGTCGGAG
Organism: Micromonospora sp. CPCC 206061; assembly: GCF_036906915.1. Taxonomy (NCBI): domain Bacteria; kingdom Bacillati; phylum Actinomycetota; class Actinomycetes; order Micromonosporales; family Micromonosporaceae; genus Micromonospora; species Micromonospora sp. CPCC 206061. The sequence goes on along the minus strand of NZ_JBAKHX010000029.1, from coordinate 85,033 downwards.
ATCTCACTACGGGTGGCAGCCGGGAGTGGTTGCTCACGGACGGGTGCGGTGGGTACGCGATGGGCACGGTCAGCGGGCTGCGTACCCGGAGGTACCACGCGCTGCTGGTGGTCGCCGGCCACACGCCGGCGGCACGCCACGCCGGCCTGGTGGCGCTCGACCCCACGGTCACCCTGGCCTCCGGGGCGCAGGTCCGGCTGGGCACGCACGAGTGGGCGTCGGGGGCGGTCGACCCCCGCGGCTACGAGCTGCTGGAGCGCTTCGACCTCATCGAGGGGGTACCGCGCTGGCGCTGGCGGATCGGCGACACGGTGCTCGAACGCGAGATCGCCATGACACATGGCCGGCCGGGGGTGGCGGTGATACACCGGCTGCTCGCGGGTGGTGGCCCTGGAGGCGCTGTCAAGCTGTCCCTTGATGCCCTGTGCACGTGGCGGGACGCGCACGGTGAGAGGTACGCGGACGGGCCGCCGCCCCGGGTGATCCCCACCGCCGACGGCGCGACGGTCGAACAGGCGTACCGCCTCGCAGGTCCCGGGTGGACGCCCACCGGGCAGTGGTGGCGAGACGCGCACCACCGGGAGGAGGCCGAGCGGGGCCTACACCCTCAGGAGGACCTGTGGCACGCGGGCCGGTTCGGTGGGTCGCTGGAGTCGCCTGGGGACACCCTTGAGGTCCTCGCCTGGGCGGGGGACCTCGACGACCGGCCGGCGCCGGCGGCCACCGTGGTCGACCGTGCACGTGAGCGGCACCGCGTGGTGGTAGCGGCCGCCCGGCCGGCCGACGCGGTGGACGCGACGCTCGCCCTCGCGGCGGACGCGTTCGTCGTGCGTACCTCCGCCGGGCCGGACGTGGTGGCCGGGTACCCGTGGTTCGGGGCGTGGTCGCGCGACACGATGACCTCCTACGAGGGACTGTTCCTGTGCACCGGGCGCGCGGACGAGGGCCGGGAGCTGCTGCGGGCGTACGCGGCGACCCTCTCCGAGGGGATGCTCGCCAACACCGCCGACACGGGCAGCGTGGAGTACAACACCTGCGATGCGACGCTCTGGTTCCTGCACGCGGTGGACCGGCACGTCACGCTGACCGGCGACACCGACCTGGCCGCCGAGCTGCTGCCAGCTCTGCGTGGCGTGGTCGACGCCCACCTGGCCGGCACCCGGTACGGCATCCGCGTCGACCCCGCCGACGGCCTGGTCACGCAGGGCGCCGCGGGCGAGGCACTGACCTGGATGGACGCCAGGATCTACGGGGTACCGGTGACGCCTCGGCTGGGCAAGCCGGTCGAGGTGAACGCCCTCTGGGTCAACGGGCTGGCCGGCGTCACCGAGCTTGCCCGGCGCACAGGGCAGGACGCCGGGGCGGCGCCGGCCGCGCTGACCCGGGCGCTCGACAGCTTCCGCCTGCGCTACCCGGCGCCCACCGGCTGGCTGTACGACGTGCTGGACGGCCCGGGCGGCAACGATCTCGCGCTGCGCCCCAACCAGCTGCTCGCGTGGTCGCTCCCGCACGCGCCGCTGGATCCCGATCCGGCTGTGCTCGGCTCCATCGGAGCTGCCCTGATGACGCCGCTCGGCCCGCGGAGCCTGGCCCCCGGCTCGGCCGGCTATGAGCCGCGTCACCACGGCGGGCCCGCGCAGCGGGACGCCGCGTACCACCAGGGCACGGTCTGGCCGTGGCTGATCGGGCCGTATGCGAGCGCCGTGAAACGGGTTGGCACTGAAATTCACGTTTTGTTCGGCGGTATTGAGTCTCATTTGCGGGAGTTTGGCCTAGCATCCGTAAGCGAAACCGCGGACGGGCTGGCGCCCCACGTCGCGACCGGCTGTCCTTTTCAGGCTTGGTCAGTGGCGGAGGCCCTGCGCGCCCGACGGTTTTGATTAATGCGCGTTACAGGCCTGCAATGGTGGTGTCTCCGCTGGTTTTCGCGGGACCGGCACGATTGGTCCCAACCCAACGTCGCGTAGGCACCGGCCATTGGTGCCTATGGCCGTGCATGGGGAAGACTTCAAGGGGGCGGGCCGTATGTCACCGAACGCAGACGTCATCGAAATGAGAACCCCGGAGCGGCAGCGGGTGCTGATGCTCTCCTGGGAGTACCCCCCGGTAGTCGTGGGGGGACTGGGACGTCACGTGCACGCGCTCTCCACCTCGCTGGCCGCCGCCGGCCACGAGGTCACCGTCGTCACCCGCCACGCCCCCGGCGCACCCCTGGAGGAGTACTCCGAGGGCGTGCGCATCGTCCGGGCGCCCGAGGATCCCCCGCTCTTCCCCCTCGCCACCCCGTCCCTGCTCGCCTGGACGATGGCCTTCAACCACACCCTCACGCGCGCCGCCCTGCGTGCCGCCCAGTCCGGCGAGTACGACGTCATCCACGCGCACGACTGGCTCGTCACGCACACCGCCGTCACGCTCAAGGAGCACCTCGACCTCCCCCTCGTCGCCACCGTCCACGCCACCGAGGCCGGCCGCCACCAGGGCTGGCTGCCCGACGAGATGAACAGGTGCATCCACTCCGTCGAGTGGTGGCTCGGGCAGGAGGCGTGCCGGGTGCTGGTGTGCTCGGAGTACATGAAGTGGGAAGTCAGCCGGCTGCTGGAGCTGCCGAGCACGCGCGTCGAGGTCATCCCCAACGGGGTGGACGACCGGATATGGCAGGCCCAGCCGCGCGCGGTCGCCGCGGCCCGGTCGCGCTTCGCCGCCGAGGGACCGCTCGTCGGATACGCCGGCCGCCTGGTCTACGAGAAGGGCGTGCAGCACCTGGTGCACGCGATCCCGCAACTGCGCGACCGGCACCCCGGGCTGCGCGTGGTCATCGCCGGCGACGGACCGTACCGCGAGGATCTCCAGCGGGAGGCTGGCCGGCTCGATCTGCACAGCACGGTGAGCTTCGCCGGTTTCATGAACGAGAAGCAGCTGCCCGCCGTGCTGGCCGCCACCGACGCCACCGTCGTGCCCAGCCTGTACGAGCCGTTCGGCATGGTGGCGCTCGAAGCCGCCGCCGCGGGGGCGCCGCTCGCCGTCTCGGCCACCGGCGGGCTCGCCGAAATCGTCGAGCCTGGCGTGACCGGCGTGACCTTCCCGCACAGCGACCCCGACGCGCTCGCCGGAGCGGTCGGCTCGTTGCTGGCCGACCAGACCTTCGCACGCAAGGTCGCCAAGCAGGCCCAGTCGATGGTCGCCGAGCGGTACGGCTGGGCGACGATCGCGGCCCGCACGGCGGCCGCGTACGCCTCGGCACAACGCGAGTCGTCGTCGTTCAACACCCGCCAGGCCACCGCCCTGCTCTCCGAGGGCCGGGTGAAGGTCGTGGTACCCGAAGGTAACCTGCTAGCCCTGGACGGCGCCGTTTCATGACAGATTTGGCCACGGCTCTTCACGCACTGCCGGCGCAGTACGCGCCGTCGGCGCCGCTCATCGGTGAGTTGGACCTGTACCTGTTCGGCCAGGGCCGGCACGAACGGCTGTGGGAGATCCTGGGCGCGCACCCCCGCGACGGCGGCTGCCTCTTCGCCGTGTGGGCGCCCAATGCCCGTGAGGTTCGGGTGATCGGCGACTGGTGCGGCTGGGGCCCGTACGACGGTGTCCCCCTGCCGCCGGTGGGGTCGAGCGGCATCCGGGCGGCGTTCGTGCCCGGCGCCCGGCCGGGGATGCGCTACAAGTACCGGATCCATGGCGCCGACGGGGTATGGCAGGACCGCGCCGACCCGATGGCGTTGGCCACCGAGTGCCCACCGCGCACCGCGTCGGTCATCTACGAGTCGTCGTACGAGTGGGGCGACGCGGCGTGGCTGGCGGCGCGCACGTCCGACCACCACACCAGGCCGATGTCCGTGTACGAGGTACACCTTGGATCGTGGCGCCCTGGACTGTCCTATCGGGAGCTCGCCGACCAGCTCGTCGAGTACGTTACCGGCCTGGGTTTCACGCACGTCGAGCTGATGCCGGTCATGGAACACCCGTACGGCCCGTCGTGGGGGTACCAGGTCACCGGCTACTACGCCCCCACGGCACGGTTCGGCTCCCCCGACGACTTCCGGTACCTCGTCGACCGGCTGCACCAGGCGGGCATCGGCGTGCTGCTCGACTGGGTGCCCGCACACTTCCCCAAGGACGACTGGGCGCTGGCGCGGTTCGACGGCACCGCCCTGTACGAGCACCCCTGGGCCGGTGAACATCCCGACTGGGGCAGCCTCATCTTCAACTACGGCCGGTGGGAGGTGCGCAACTTCCTCGTCGCCAACGCGCTGTACTGGCTCCAGGAGTTCCACGTCGACGGGCTGCGCGTCGACGCCGTGGCCTCCATGCTCTACCTGGACTACTCCCGCGAGCCCGGGCAGTGGGCGCCGAACGAGTACGGCGGCAACGAGCACCTGGAGGCCATCCAGTTCCTGCGGCAGCTCAACGAGACCGTGTACCGCAGCTGCCCCGGCGTCGTGATGATCGCCGAGGAGTCGACGGCGTGGCCCGGCGTTTCCCGGCCGGTCGACTGGGGCGGGCTCGGCTTCGGTCTCAAGTGGAATATGGGTTGGATGCACGACACGCTGTCCTATATGGAGCACGATCCGCTGTACCGATCCTTCCACCACGCCCAGCTGACCTGGCCCACCGTGTACGCCTTCGACGAGCAGTTCCTGTTGCCGATCAGCCACGACGAGGTGGTGCACGGCAAGGGCTCGCTGGTCGGCAAGATGCCAGGCGACCGTTGGCAGAAGCTCGCCGGGCTGCGCGGCTTCCTCGCGTACATGTGGGCGTTCCCCGGTAAGCAGCTGCTCTTCATGGGCTGCGAGCTGGCCGACGAGCGGGAGTGGAGCGAGGCGGCGGGGATCGACTGGTCTTTGACCGGGGAAGGCGTGCCGGTGCTGCTTCGCGACCTCAACCGGCTCTACCGATCCCTGCCGGCCCTGTGGGCGCTGGACACGTCACCGGAAGGCTTCCGGTGGATCGCCTGGGACGACTGGCGGCAGAACGTGGTGTCGTTCGTTCGTTTCGGCCCTGCTGGCACCGACCCGGTCGCCTGCGTAGTCAACTTCTCCGGTGTCCCCCGCTGTGACTACCGCGTCGGGCTACCCGCGGGCGGCCGGTGGGAGGAGATCCTCAACACCGACGCCGCGTGTTACGGCGGCTCCGGGGTGGGCAACCACGGTGCGGTCGACGCCGTTTCTGTCGCCTCCCATGGCCATGAGTACTCCACGGAGATCCACGTAGGCCCATACGCCGCTGTCTGGTTTCGCCGGGACGCTTTAAGCGCGACATGCCCGTCGGAGTAGGCATGGCTCAGCTTCCGCACCTCAAGCATGACCATCGCTTTACGTCCCGCCGTACCCCTTGTAGGCGCGCAGGCTCCGCTTCCACAGCACCCGCGACGCGAGATACGCCAGCAGGCCGATCAGCGGCGACGCCACCGCCAGCCAACCCGGCACGGCGAGCGTGTCGATGTGGCCGGTCAGCACCGCGGCCGGCAGGTACGCGACGAACGCCAGCGGCACGACGAACGTGAACGCGTCCCGCACCAGCCCCGGCAGGATGTGCAGCGGATAATTGCCGAACGCGGTCATCAGCTCGTCCAGCCACAGCGACCAGTACGCGGTGGCCGGGGCGTGCAGGGCGGCGCTGCCGAGCGCGGTGCCGATCGCACCCTCGGTGAGCACGCCGCCCACGAGCGCCACGACGAGGTACGCGATGCGGGCCGGCGTCCAGTCGACGTCGACCACCAGGACCGCGCCGGCGAACAGGCTCCCCGCCACCAGCAGGTCGCCGACCGCGTTGACGTTGAAGAACGCGAGCTGCACCTGGCGGTACACGGGCATAGGCCGCAGCATGAAGGCGTCAATCTGTCCTAACTGGACGATGATGTGTGTCCAGGTGAGCCGGCCGAGCACCAGCACGTACAGGCCGTGGCTGAGCAGCCGCATGCTCGCCAGAAGTAGCACGTCGCTGGTGGCCCAGCCGCCCATGCCGGGAAACCGGGTCAGCAGCACGGTCGCGAAGACCACGACCGAGATCTGCCAGGCCGCACCCACCGCAACCTTCAGCATGAACTCGGTGCGGTACTCCAGCACCGCCCGGAAGTTGAGCTTGGTGATGCGCCAGACGAGCCCCATGCTCAACCTCCCTGCACCGTGACGATGCGTGCGGCCTTGCGCCACATGAGCCGGGTCAGCCCGGCGAGCAGCACGCACCACAGCACCTGGATCGCGAGCAGCCGGGGGGCATCACCGAGCGGCTGCCGTCCGATGTAGAGCGACAGTGGAACGTCCAGCGTGTACCGGAACGGCAGCACCGAGCTCATCGTGAGGAACCAGTCCGGAAAGAACCACAGCGGCGCGATGACGCCGGAGAGCAGGTTCTGCAGGAAGCGCAGGATCGTCAGGGCCGCGCCGTTCTGCAGGGTCCAGAAACACAGCAGGTCGACGGCCAGCAGCAGCTGATACATGATGACCTGCGCGAGCAGCATGCTGACCGCGAAGGCCGCGGCGGCGCCGCCCGACGCGGGCGGTTCCACCGCCCCGCAGATCAGGCAGACCGTGTATCCGATGGCCACCCACGCGAATCCGTACAGCTGGTCACCGACCGCGCGCACCAGGTAGTACCGCCGTGGTGATAGTGGGCGCACGAACCAGTACAGGACCGTGCCCTCCTGGATGTGCTGCAACATCGTGTCGCGGGAGGCCGACCGGTCGAGCCCGCGGATCTGAAGGGCGAGCACCGCGAGCACCGCGTACGTGACGGCCTGCTCGCGCACCAGGCCCGCACTGGTGTCGACCTGGCTGTACAGCGACCGCCAGAGACAGACGACGAGGAACACCTGCGCGGCGAGTCGCGCGGCGGTGCCGGTGATGCGGGCCGGCTGGGCGAACTCACCAAGTGGCGTGACCCGAGCGACCCGCCACTGCGCGGCCGTCACGCTCCTCAGCCCAGACGCTGCCACGCCAGCTCGCTCGCTCATATGGCCACCTGTTCCCGGTGCAGGTAGGCCTCGCGCATGACGTCTTCGAGGTCGTTCTCCTCGATGGCGAGGTCGGTGATCGCGTACCGCTCGATGATCAGACGCAGGGCCTCGTGCGTCGACGTGGCGCCGTCGCCAGGCCCGAAAGCCACCCGCGGCCCGTCGTGCCGCAGTACCCGCAGGCCGGGCACCGCCACCTCGGCGGGCGCGTCGGCCAGCGTGACGTGCACCTGCCACGTGGCGCCGAACTGGCTGCGCAGTTCGGTGAGCGAGCCGTCGAAGAAAAGCCGGCCGTGGTTGATGAGCACGATCCGCTCGGCGAGCCGGTTGACCTCGGTCATGTCGTGGGTGGTCAGCACGACGGTGCGCCCTCGCTGCTCCACCTGGTGCCGCAGGAACTCGCGCACCTGCTCCTTGACGACCACGTCCATGCCGATCGTGGGCTCATCCAGAAACACGATCTTCGGGTCGTGGATGAGCGCGGCGGCGAGGTCGCAGCGCACCCGCTGCCCGAGCGACAGGTGGCGGATCCGGGTGTCCCAGAACTCCGACAGACCGAGCAGGTCGTCGAACTCCGCCAGCCGCCGCCGGTACTCCTCGGCACCGACATCGAAGATGTCGCGCAGGATGGCGAGCGAGTCGCGCGCGGGCAGGTCCCACCACAGCTGCGTGCGCTGCCCGAACACGGCGCCGATCGTGCGGGCGTTGCGCTCCCGGTCGCGGTGCGGCTCGATGCCCGCGACCCGCGCCTCACCCGCCGTCGGCACGAGGATGCCGGTCAGCATCTTGATCGTCGTGGACTTGCCAGCGCCGTTGGGTCCGAGCAGCGCGAGCAGCTCGCCTTCGCGTACCGAGAACGAGACGCCGTCGACCGCGGTCTTCGCGATCCGGGCGGGCGCCAGCAGCGATTTCAGCCCGCCGACGAACCCGGGGCGACGCGCGATCGTATGGAACGTCTTGGTCAGGTCACGAGCGATGATGGCGTCCACTGGATGATCATCGTGGTGTGACAGTGATCGCGCGAGACATTTCCTAACCATTGGGCGAAGTGCGTTCCTCGACGCGACTGTGCAGACTGGCGGGATGCGCGTGATGACCTGGAACCTCTGGTGGCGCTTCGGCGACCAGTGGCAGGAGCGGCAGCACGGCATCCTCGCCACGCTCCGCGGCATCCAACCCGACGTCGCCGGACTGCAGGAGGTCTGGGGCACGGCGCTGGAGTCGCAGGCCCATTGGCTGGGCGACAAGCTCGGCATGCACGCGGTCTTCGCCGCGCCGTCACTGCCGCCTCCTCCAGAGCATTCCGAGTACGAGGTGGGCGTCGGCCTGCTCAGCCGATGGCCGATCCAGCGAGTCGACGAGCACCGGATGCCGTCCCGGCACCGCTCCGAGGCCGTGGCCCTGACGGCGGTGATCGAGCACCCCAGCGGCCCGCTGCACGCGGTGGTCTCCTGCATCGACTGGGAGCGGGAGTCCGACCAGCGCATGGCCCAGGCCCGCTACCTCGCCGACCTGCTCACCGACCCGTCCCGCGACGGCCCGCTACCCATCCTGCTCATGGCCGACCTGAACTCCCCGCCCAGCACGCCGGAGATGAAACTGCTGGCCAGCGTGGCCGTCGACGCCTGGACCGCGTCGGGCGCCGCCGGCGACGCAGGCCACACGCTGAGCACCCGCAACCCGTACGCGCCGCGCGGCATGTGGCTCAGCGACCAGCGCATCGACTACGTGCTCGCCCGCCCGGGCCGCGTCGACCAGCCCGTGCTCGTCGAGCAGGCCTTCCTCGCCGGCACCTCCCACGACTCCCACCCGCCGTCCGACCACTACGCCGTAGTGGCCGACCTCCAGCTGTGACTCCCACCCCGTCCGCATTTCCGCCGATCAAGGGCAAACGCACGCGCTTTGATCTCCTTTTCGCGTGTATTCGCCCTTGATCGACGTGAATGTCCTGATCGACGCGGCAGCCCTCGTCCGTGCGGGCTGGTTCGCGGCTGTCTCGTCCGGCTGAGGCTTGCAGCGCCGCTCCCAATGATCGGCCGCCTGCAAGGTGGGGCCGAACGGCGAGCGGCCAGATCGTTCAGAAACATCTTGCAGATCCGTGCCCAGGCTGGATCAACGGGCCGCTGCGTATACCCCTCCACGGCGCTGTGGCTGGTGCCGCGTCAGCCGTCGCCGAGTATCTGGTCGCGGTACCGCTGGAAGCCGTGCCAGCCGTCGGTCTCGGTCGGGTCGCCGCTCAGGAACCGCTCGCCGGGTATGTCCCACGCCCGGCCACCGGCCGCGGCCGCGATCCTAGCGGCCACCGGCAGCACATCATCGCCGGACCCGCGGATGTGCAGCATAAAGCCCACGACCGGGTCATCCGAACCAAGGTTGATCTCGATATTCCAGCCTGGACCGGTCACACCGCCCCACCCCGCCTCCATGGACCCGGCCTCCGCAAACCCCGCGTACGGCAGTTGGTCACGGATTCGTTGCTGGATGTCCGCCACAGTCCCCAGCGGCAGTGCCGAATAGTCGCTTGGGATGTCCTCGACGTGGTCCACCCCGGCGGGCGGGGCGAAGATGTATACGTCCCAGCTCATGCCCCTGTCGTAGCACGGCAGCGACATGCAAAGTAGGACCGGGCACTGCAAGATCAGATGCAACGTAGGTCCGGATAGTGCACCTTCGGCGTGTACAGGACAGCGGCGCCCTGCTCCTGGGCCTTGTGGGCCCTCGCACGTGTGTTCTAATGGCGGTATGTACCAACCGTCCATGCTTGACCTGGCGGAGGTCGCGGGGCTCGGCCAACTCGCCGGGCGGATCCAGCGGCACACGCTCACCCGCGGGGCGTGGGTCGACCACCTGCCCGGCTGGGTCACCGGCTCCGAGGTCGTACTGGACACGCTTCTGCGCGACGTCGACTGGCGGGCCGAGCGCCGCGAGATGTACGAGCGCGAGGTCGACGTGCCGCGGCTGCTGCGCTGGTACGGCGGCGGCGAGCAGCTGCCGCACCCGGTCCTGACGGAGGCCCGCGACCGCCTGTCCGCGCACTACGCCGCCGAGCTGGGAGAGCCGTTCGTGACCGCCGGCATGTGCCTGTACCGCGACGGGCGCGACAGCGTGGCGTGGCACGGCGACACCCTGGGGCGGGGCGCGCGGGCCGACACGATGGTGGCGATCGTGTCGTTCGGGTCGCCCCGCGCGCTGATGCTGCGGCCACGAGGCGGCGGGAGCAGCATGCGGTTTCCGCTCGGCCATGGCGACCTGATCGTGATGGGTGGCTCCTGCCAGCGCACCTGGGAGCACGCGATCCCGAAGACCGCGCGGGCGGTCGGCCCTCGCGTGAGCGTCCAGTTCCGCCCCATCAACGTCGCCTGACGTCCGCGGGCACGATCGTGGCCGCCCGCGCCGTGCGCGCGGCCCGCGCTCGGCCGTCCGAGGTCTCATGCTGGGTCGCCGTCAGCGCGGCGGGCGGTGTGCTCCGCGATCAAGGGCATCTGCGTCGATCAAGGGCAAAATACACGTGGATCGGAGATCAAAGCGCGTGCGTTTGCCCTTGATCGACGAAAAGGGGGTGTCGTGCGTGGGCTAGCCCTTTACCGCGCCCTGGGTGAAGCCGGCTATGAAGCGGTCCAGGAACAGGTTGAAGACCAGCGCTATCGGCAAAGCGACCAGCACCGTCGCCGCCTGGAGGGACTGCCAGAAGAAGACGTCGCCACGGACCAGCTCGGTCGGGACGCCGGTGGAGATGACCTTCTGGTCGGTCGGGGACACGAACGACAGCGCGTAGATGAACTCGCTAGCCGTCAGCGTGAAGGCGAACACGATCACCGCCACCACGCCCGGAAACGTCAACGGCACCACCGCCCGCCAGAACGCGCCGAGCCGGCTGTACCCGTCGACCATCGCCTGCTCCTCGATGTCGCGCGGCACCGCCTTGAGGAAGCCGATCAGCAGCCACACCGACACCGGAATCGTGATGGTCGGGTAGATCAGCACCAGCGACCACGTCGAGTCCTGCAGGCCGACGGCCACCACCAGGCGGGACAGGGACAGGAACAGCAGGCTGGGCGGCACCAGGTACACCAGGAAGATCGCCACGCCGAACCATCCGGCCCACGGGCGGTCGAGCCGGGCCAGCGCGTACGCGGCCGGCAGCCCGAGCAGCAGCGTGATGCCGACGACCAGCGCACCGACCCAAAGCGTGTTCCACGCGAACGTGCCGAAAGCCGTGTTTTCGAACAGGTAGGTCACGTGGTCCGGGGTGGCGGGCCGGTTGTACAAGAATGGGTTGCTCGACGGGTTGTAGAGGTCACGGTTCTGCTTGAACGCGGTGATCAGACTCCACACGAACGGCGCGGCGGAAAAGAACGCCGCGAGGCTCGCGAGGGTGTACACGCCGATCCTGCCAAGGACGTGCCGGCGCCGGTAGGAGGCGAGCGTGGCCATCAGCGCACCTCCATCTTCCGCACCGCCCGCAGGATCGCGATCGCGGCGGCCAGCAGCAGCGGGAAGAGGAACAGCGCGACCGCCGCGCCCTGCCCGACGTCGCCCCCGTCGATGCCGCGGAAGAACGCCCAGCTGGTCAGCACCTGGGTGGCGTTGTTCGGGCCGCCGTTGGTGAGCACGTCGACCACGGCCATGTCAGTGAACGTGAAGATCGCGCCGAACAGCGCGGCCACCGCGATGACCGGCAGCGTCATCGGGATGGTGACCTCGAACATCCGTCGCCACCAGCCGGCGCCGTCGACCCGTGCGGCTTCGTCGAGGTCGCGCGGGATCGCGACCAGGCCGGCCATGACGATCACCGCCGACAGCGGGGTGAGGCGCCAGACGTGTACCGCGATGACCGAGCCCATGGCCAGTTCGGGCTCGCCGAGCCAGTACATGTTGGAGCCGGCGCCGAAGAGCGCGCCCGGCGCGCCGAGCAGCCCGACCTGGCGCAGCAGCCAGTCGATCGGCGAAAAGATCGAGTCGAGCATCCACAGCCAGGCGATCGCGCCCAGGGTGACCGGCGTGGTCCAGGGCAGCAGTACCAGGAACCGCACCAGCCACTTGCCCTTGAAGTCGGCGATCAGGATGTTGGCGAGCACCTTTCCCAGCACGACGATGAGCACCATCGAGATGATGGTGAAGATGAACGTGTTGCCCAGCGACCGCCAGAAGACGGGGTCGTCGAAGATGCGGTCGAAGTTGCGGAGGCCGACGAAGTCGTACGACGGGTCGCCGGCGGTCACGTCGGAGACCGCGAAGCCGACGGCGAGCACGAACGGCACCGCGACGAGCGCCAGGATGTAGATGACGCTGGGCATGAGGAAGAGCCAGGCGAGCGTGCCGTCCCGGTCCGCCAGCTTGCGCCGCGGCGCCGCCGAGGCACTCATGCCCGCTCCCCCGTGGCGGCGACGAAGAAGCGCAGCCGGTGCCGTGCCACCGCGAAGTCGTACGTCTGTCCCGCGCTGATCGGGGTGTCCACTGTGGCGGGCAGCCGGGCCACCACCCGGGTGGCCTCGCCGATGCCCGTCACCGTGCCGTACACGTGGCGGTCGCCGGACAGGTACTCGATGCGGTCGACGGCGAGCGGCACCTTCTCCCGTTCGGCGCCATTGGGCAGCGCGTCAGCGGGCAGCAGGTGCTCGGGGCGGAACCCGACGATCTGGTCGTCGCGCGGCACCAGGTTCATCGGCGGCGAACCGATGAACGTGGCCACGAACGTGTCGGCCGGGTCGTCGTACACCTCGACCGGCTTGCCGATCTGTCGCACCTTGCCGTGGTTCAGCACCGCGATGCGGTCACCGAGGCCCATGGCCTCGACCTGGTCGTGCGTCACGTAGATCGTGGTCGTGGAGATCTCCTCCTGGAAGCGCTTCAGCTCGTCGCGGGCGCTGGCCCGCAGCTTGGCATCCAGGTTGGACAGTGGCTCGTCGAGCAGGAAGACGTGCGGCTCCCGGACCAGGGCGCGGGCGAGCGCGACGCGCTGGCGCTCGCCGCCGGACAGCTGCCGGGGCTTGCGGGCCAGCAGGTGGCCGATGCCGAGCAGGTCGGCCGCCCACTTGGCTTTGCGTTCCCGGTCGGGGCGCGTCATACCCGCCGCCCGCAACGGGAACACGATGTTTCCCAGCACCGTCTTGTGTGGATAGAGCGCGTAACTCTGGAACACCATCGCCACCTTGCGGGCGCGCGGCGGCAGCCCTGTCATGAGGTGGCCGTCGATGAGCACGTCGCCGGCCGTGGGCTGCTCCAGGCCCGCGATCGCGCGCAGCAGGGTGGTCTTCCCGCAGCCCGACGGGCCGAGGAGGACGAGGTACTCGCCCTCCTCGGTCGCCAGGTCGACGCCGTCGACGGCAAGCACGCCGTCGAACTGCTTGACGAGGCCGCGTACCTCCACGACCGCCATCAGCTACCGCCACCCACGAGGCCCTGCGAGCGCCACTTCGAGAAGACCGGGTTGATCTGCGCCTCGGCGTCGAGAACCGCCTGCCGGGCGCTGACCTCACCGCGCGCCGCACGGGCGAACATGTTGGGGATGATGAACGTGTTGAACACCTCGCCCTCGGCCGTGTTTGACGGGCCGGGGTGGCCGATGTTCGTCGTCCACTTCGTCGCATCCCGGAGGAAGGCGAGCTTGTCGGCCGGCTTCGAGCCGAACGGGTCGCTGGCCAGCCAGCCGTCCCGCTGCGGTGTCAGCTTGTCCCAGGCGCAGAAGTCGTACAGCTTGCTGGCGTAGGTGGCGGCGGCGTAGTTCGCCGTGTAGTGCAGCAGGAACTCCTTGGCCGCGGCCGGGTTCTTGGCGTGCTTGGGGACGATCCAGTTGTACATCACGTGCTGTGCCGCGAGGGCGCCCTGCGTGCCGCGCAGCGCCGGCACGAACAAGATGTCCTCCGCCACCTGCGGCGCGGTGCCCTGCGCGGTCCGGTACGCGGAGATGGAGTTGACCGCGTACGACAGCTTGCCGGCCACCAGGCCCTGGTTGTTGGAGGCGGCGTTCCAGGAGAAGACCTCGTTGGTCATGGTTTCCTTGAACAGCCGGCTCATGTACTCGACGGCGGCGACCGTCTGGTCGGAGTTGATGACGACCCGCTCGTTCGCGTCCTGGATCGAGGCGCCGTAAGACCACATCAGCGCCCGCAACACCATGTTGGAGTCGATCTCCTGGGACATGCCGAGTCCCATCTGGACACCCTTGGACTTCTTGATCTCGGCGCCGCCCTGGAGCAGTTCGTCCCATGTGGCCGGTCCCTTGGCGAACCCGGCCGGCCCCCACAGCGACGCGCGGAAGTTGCCGGGATCGGGCACCCAGCCCGGGGAGTACGCGAAGAACTTGCCGGTCGTCGGGTTGAACGTCGACTTGCGACAGACGTCGAGCTGGTCGCCCCAGCGCTTGACGGCCTCCTCGGTGATGTCCTTCATGTCGAGCACGCTCGGCTCGAACTGGGACAGCGGCGCGATGAACTGGATGACGTCGTGGCCCTGCCCGGCCTGGATCTCGGCCGCGATGCGGGTCGGTATCTGTGCCTGGTCGATGTGGTCGACGGTGGCCTTGACGCCGACCTTCGCGGCCCAGTCCTGGACGAACTTGTCGAACCACGTGTCGTGGCTGGGCACGAAGTGGCTCCACAGTAGAACTTTCAGGTCGCCGGAGAGCTTCTCGCTGGGCTCGGTGAAGGTCTCGGCCGGCGCGCCGCCGGGGTTCGCCGCGGGGCCGCCCGGGCCGGGGTCCTCTTCGCTGGCGCAGGCGCCGAGCGACGCGAGTGTCGCACCGGCCGCGACCAGCCCGGTGGAGCGCAGTACGGACCGGCGGCTCCGCCGAACGCCGAGGAAGGACGGACTTTCAGCCATCACAGGCTCCTTCCCTTTGGGGATATAAGCCTGACGTTAGTGCCATGTGACCCGGATCACTAGAGATCCGTTATCGACGCGTGACCTAACCAGCCCACCCCGGGCGCACCAGCCCGGCCTCGTAGGCGTAGACGACGAGCTGTGCCCGGTCGCGGGCACCCAGCTTGATCATCGCTCGGCTGACGTGTGTCTTCGCGGTCGCCGGGCTCACCACGAGCCGCTCGGCGATCTCCTCGTTCGACAGGCCGGCACCGACCAGCGCCATCACCTCGCGCTCGCGGTCGGTGAGCTGGTCCAGGTCGGCGGGTGGCGGCGCCGACCGGCGCGCCCGCGCGGCGAACTCCGTGATCAGCCGCCGCGTCACACCCGGCGAGAGCAGCGCGTCGCCGCCGGCCACGGCGCGTACCCCGCGCAGCAGGTCGACCGGCTCGGTGTCCTTGACCAGGAAGCCAGCCGCGCCCACCCGCAGCGCCTCGAAGAGGTACTCGTCGAGCTCGAAGGTGGTCAGGATGACGATCCGAGTGCCGGACAGGGCAGGATCGGCCGCGATCCGGCGGGTCGCCTCCAGCCCGTCGACGCCGGGCATCCGGATGTCCATGAGCAGCACGTCCGGCCTGGTCTCGGCCGCCAGCCGCACGGCGGCCACCCCGTCGGCGGCCTCCCCGACGACCTCGATGTCCGGTTCCGCGTCCAGCAACGCCCGAAACCCGGCCCTGACAAGCGCCTGGTCATCAGCGAGCAACACCCTGATCATGACGCCTCCGTCGGCAACCGGGCGGCCACCTGGAAACCGCCCGACGGCACCGGCCCAGCGGTCAGCGTGCCGCCCAGGGCCTCGACGCGGGCGCGCATCCCGGCAATGCCGTTGCCGTCGTCGTTCGGCACGGCGGTGCCCGGCCCGTCGTCCGTCACCCGCACCGTGACCGCCCCCTCCCCGTACCCGATGACCACCGTCGCGGACGCCGCACCGCCCGCGTGCCGGCGCACGTTCGTCAACGCCTCCTGCACGATCCGGTACGCCGCCCGGTCGACCTCGGCGGGCAGCGACCGCGCGTCCCCCTCGACCCGCGTCCGCACGGGCAGCCCCGCGTCGCCGGTCAGCTCGTCGAGCCGCGCCAGCCCGGGCGCCGGCCCGCGCGGCGCGGCCTCGTCTTCCGGCCGCAGAACGCCCAGCACCGAACGCACCTCGCGCAGCGCCTCGGCGCTCGCCGACTTGATCGCGGTCAGCGCCTCCCGGGCCTGCTCCGGCCGGCTGTCCATCAGATGCAGCCCCACCCCTGCCTGCACATTGATCAGTGACAGGTGGTGGCCCAGCACGTCGTGCAGCTCGCGGGCGATCCGCAGCCGCTCCTCGCTGGCCTGCCGCCGCTCCTGCTCGGCCCGCGCACGCTCCTGCTCGGCCCGGTACTTCATCATCTCGGCGAAGTGCTGCCGGCGTACCCGGTTGGCTTCCGAAAGCGCGATGCTGGCCGGCACCGCGACCGCGACGACCGCCGCCTGACGCCACGGCGGTTCGACGACGAACAGGTAGCCGGCGTAGCCGGCGACCGCGACCACCCACGTGGCCGCGCGGTGTCCCACCGCGAAGATCGCGAAGAGCACGGCCAGAAAATACGGCCCGGTGGGTGCCGGGTCGGCCACGGCGGCATACCCCAGCGCCGCCGCCACCGTCAGCACCAGCACGTGTACTGGTTGCCTCCGTCGCGCCAGCAGCGCTACCGGCCCGGCGAGGAGCAACACGTACTCCAGCGCCCTGAGGTCCGCCCCGCCGGTGCGGGCGCCTACCACCTGGACGACGCCAGCGAGCACCGCGGCACCGGCCGTGCCCTTGTACCGCCGACCAGCCTCCACGCCTCGACGGTAGGTCACCGGCGACCGCCCTCGCATCGGCCGCGCGCCGTCCCCCGCGTACGCCCGCGGGAGTAGCCCGTACGCCGGGTACGCCGCCGGGCGTATCCCGAATGTCTCCGCCCGCCCGACGCCGTGTCCTCCCGACACGCGCAGCCTGGAGGTATGAGTGAGACAGCTGACGCTCGCCGCCTGCGGGCATCCGACGCCGAACGCGAACAGATGGCGCAGATCCTGCGCGCCGCGATGACCGAGGGCCGCCTCGACCTGGCGGAGGGCGAGCAACGGCTGACGACGGCCTACGCCGCGACATACCGCGACGAGCTGGCGGTGCTCACCACCGACCTGCCCGACGGGGGCCGGCGGGCGCTGGCCGAGACGCCGGAGGCACGGGCCCACCTGCGCCGGGAGGCGGGACGTCGCTTCAGCGGGTTCGTCGTCGTCGCGGCCGTGCTGGTGGGGCTGTGGGTGCTCTCCGGGGCGAGCTTCTTCTGGCCTGCCATCCCGCTGGTGTTCATCTTCGTCGGGATGATGAAGCACCGTCACTACCACCATTCTCACCGCGGGCGGGCGTGGCATGGGCCACCGTGGCGGTAGTTGATAGTGGACTGTCCCTCTGACACAGTGACCGCGCTCTGGGATATGGGGAGGGCGCGGACACATGATGGGACCGTCCCATGCGCTATCCGGCGCGGCCGTATGGCTGGCCGGCTCGTGGGCGCTGGACAAGTTCGCCGGATATGAGCAGTCGCCGCTGGCGATCGCGGTCGGCACTGCCGTATGCGCGGGCGGGGCGCTCTTCCCCGACCTCGACCTTTCCGGCAAGGTCACGCGAAACAAGGGCGGCGCCACGGTCGCGCGCACGTTCGGCGTGGCGTCGCTGTTCGTGGCCGAGGTGATCGAAAAGCTGTCGCTGGGCGTCTATCACGCGACCAGACTGAGCAATGACCCAGACCGGGAGAACGGGCACCGGACGCTGACCCACACGCTGCCGTTCGCGGCGCTGGTGGGATGGGGCACCACGACGCTGTGCACCGCGTTCGGGAAGTGGGCGGTCATCGGCATCCTCTTCCTGATGATCGGCTTAGCTGTGCGCGGGCTGTTCGACGAGTGGGCAAAGCGGGCCGGCTGGGTGCTCGTCACCGCGGTCTCGGCGGGCGCCGCGTACTACACGTACCTCGAACTGCCCGGCGACCGCGGGTACCCGATGCTCGGGCTCGCGGTCGGCGTCGGCTGCGTCGTGCACATCCTCGGCGACCTCATCACCAGCGCCGGCGTGCCGCTGCTGTGGCCGATACCGACCGGGAAGCGGATGTGGCGGATGATCGGGCTGCCCGACGCGCTCGCGGTGAAGGTCGGCGGCGCGGTCGAGGTGTACGTGCTGCGCGGCGCGTTCACGATCATCTCGCTGCTGTGCGCCGCCGGCATGCTGGCGCCGTCCGTCCTGCGCCGGTTCAATATCGAGGTGTGAACGACGACGAGGTACCGGGGTTCTGGCGCGCGCTGGGGCTGCCCGGCCTCGCCGACGTGCACGTGCACTTCCTGCCACCCAGGATGCTGCGCCGGGTGTGGGCACACTTCGACAGCGCCGGGCCGCTGGTCGGCGTCGAGTGGCCCATCCGGTACCGGTGGTCGGACGCCGAACGGGTCGCCCACCTCGACAAGCTCGGTGTACGGGCGTTCACCGCGCTGGCCTACGCGCACCGGCCCGACATGGCGGCCGACCTCAACGCGTGGACGCTCGCCTTCGCCCGCGACACGCCCGGCTGCCTGCCGTCCGCGACGTTCTATCCCGAGCCGGGCGTACTCGACTACGTGACGGAGGCGCTGTCGGCGGGCGCGCGGGTGTTCAAGCTGCACCTCCAGGTGGGCGCCTTCGACCCGCTCGACCCGGCACTCACCCCGGTGTTCGGGCTGCTCGCCGACGCTGGCACCCCGATCGTCATCCACGCCGGGCACGCGCCCATCGGCGCCCAGTACACCGGGCCGGAGCCGTTCGCGGCGCTGCTCGCGCGGCACCCGCGGCTGACGGCGATCGTGGCGCACATGGGCTCGCCGAACTACGCCGAGTTCCTCGACCTGGCGCTCTCCTACGATCGGGTGGCGCTGGACACGACGATGGTGTTCACGCCGTTCTTCGACCAGCTCGTGCCGTTCCCATCGGATGAACTTGCGCGGCTCCGCGACCTCGGGCTGGCCGGAAAGGTGCTGCTCGGCAGCGACTTTCCGAACATCCCCTACCAGTACGCCGACCAGCTCAACGGCTTGATCAACCTGGATCTGGGCGACGAATGGCTACGCGCGGTGTGCTGGGGCAACTTCGCGGGTTTGTTTACCATGGAGCGTGCTGTTTGAGCGGCGGTTACGGGAAGGCATCGCCGACGGCTCGATCACGGCGGCGGTGCGCCGGTGGCGCCGGCCGCAGGTGGTCGCCGGCCGCCGCTACCGCACCGGCAGCGACATCGTCGCCATGTCCACTGTGGAGCACATCGCGCCCGGCGACCTGACCGACGACGACGCCCGCGCGGCCGGATACCCCGACGCGGCAGCCCTCCTCGCCGATCTCACCGGCCCGCCCGACGGGCAGCTCTACCTGCTGCGCTTCCACCGGATCGACAGCTCCGACCCGCGCGACGCACTCGCGGCCGACAACCATCTCGACGCCGCCGGGGTGGCCGCCATCGACCAGCGCCTCGCCCGCCTCGACCACGCCAGCCCTCGCGGCCCATGGACAGCGGCGGCTCTCGCGGCCATAGCTGACCACCCGGGCGTAAGGGCGGCGGACCTGGCCGCCATGCTGAGCCGCGACACGGCAAGCTTCAAAATCGACGTCCGCAAACTCAAGGCGTTGGGCCTGACCGAGGCGTTGGAGATCGGCTACCGCCTGTCCCCCAGAGGCACCGCCTACATGGACTTCCGCCGCTAACACCCCGCCCGCGACGGCACCCGCCCCCTTCCGCCGATCAAGGGCGAACGCACGTGCTTTGATCTCATTTCCACGTGCATTTGCCCTTGATCGACGCGAATGGCCTTGATCGACGCGCCGCGCGCGGCTACTGAGCTAAGCGATCAGGTCCTGGAACTCGGTGGCCGTCAGGCCAGCCTGCCGCAGGATCGACGCTAGCGTTCCCCGCTTGATCGTGCCGTGCTGCGGCACTACGACGACGTTGCCTGCGGGGCCGCGATAGACGACGTGGCTGCCCTTTTGCCGCACGCACACAAAGCCCGCCTTCAGCAGCGCCTGCTCGACCTTCCGGAACGGAAGGTCGGACAGCGCCGGGCTCACGCCGCCTTTCCGACCTGGAACGAGGTCACGAGCGGCGTTGCCTCAATCGCCGGCTGCGCCGCTTCCTCCAGGTAGACCTCGACGGCTTCGCGCAGGTTGGCCAAGGCGGCGTCGAGCGTCTCGCCCTGGCTCGCGACGTCAAGCTCAAGGCACCGGGCGACGTACCAGTCCTCTTCCTGGTGCACCGCCGCCGTGAACGTCCGAACCATCCGCTCATGTTACCGAGTGCCGCCGTCCGCTACTGCCCGGTGCGAACACGCCAGCCCACGGGCGATGAGTCCAGCCGCAGGGAGGGTCGTCCTCGCGCAGAGGCCCCGAGGGGCCGGGCCGGACGCCGATCAAGGAGAAGTCCACCGATCAAGGGGGTGGCTACTTGGCGTCGGCGTAGCAGTCGACCACGGATACGTCGAGGGGGAACCGGACCGCGGTGTCGCCGAAGAGCAGCTCGCCGGCCCGGGCGGCGGCCCAGTGCACCGCCTCGGAGACCTCGTCGGCGCGGTCGGCGGGGCAGTGCACGAGCACCTCGTCGTGCTGGAAGAACACCAGCTCGGCGCCGACGCCGGCGAGCCGCCCACGCAGCGTGGCGAGCAGGGTCAGCGCCCACTCCGCGGCCGTCGCCTGGATGACGAAGTTGCGCGTGAACCGCCCGCGCGCGCGGGCGCGAGCGCCGCCGAAGGCACCATCAGCATCGTCGAGCTGCTCCAGAGAGACAGATGACGGTGGACACGTGCGACCCAGCCAGGAGCGGACCAGGCCGCCGCCCTCACCCGTGCGGGCGGCCGCCTCGACGTACTCGAACGCGGTCGGGTAGTGCCGCCGGAGCGTGGCGAGCGCCGGGATCGCGGCGCCGCCGGTCTGGCCGTACATGGCGCCGAGCAGGGCCACCTTGGCGCGTGCCCGGTCGCCGCCGAACGAGTCGGTGGCGAGCGCGGCGTACAGGTCGCCGGAGGCAGCCGCGGCGGCGAGCCGGGCGTCGCCGGAGACCGCGGCCAGCACTCGGGGCTCCAACTGGCCGGCGTCGGCGACCACGAGCCGCCAGCCCGGGTCGGCGACCACGGCACGCCGGACGACCTTGGGGATCTGGAGGGCGCCGCCGCCCCGGGTGGCCCAGCGGCCCGACACGACTCCGCCCGGCACGTATTCGGGCCGGAACCGCCCGTCGCGCACCCACGTGTCGCACCACGCCCAGCCGTGGGCCGTCCAGATTCGGTAGAGCTCTTTGTATTCCAGCAGGAGCGGCACCGCCGGATGGTCGACCTCGCGCAGGGACCACGCCCGGGTGTTGGGCAGCTGGATGCCGGCGCGCGTGAACGCCCGCAGCACCTCGGCGGGCGACTCGGGATGGAGGCTGCGGACCCCGAACGCGTCGTTGATGCGGGCGGTGAGCTCGGCTAGGCGCCGGGGTGGACCGCCGACGGCTGAGGGCTCGCCGAGCAGGTCGACGAGCAGCTTGTGGTGGATGTCGGCGCGCCAGGGCAGCCCGACGGCACCCATCTCCACGGCGATCAGCGCGCCAGCGGACTCGGCGGCCACCAGCAGCTTGAACCGCCCGGGATGGTCCACCATCGCGATCCGGGAACCCTGGTCCGCGTACACCTTGGACAAGATCTCGGGGTCGTCTGCCGGCGGCGGCGCGGCGTCGAAGAGTGTCCCCTGGCCGTCGCCCGGGGGTGAGGCCGCCCTCGGCGGCGGGTCGGGTGGCACGGGCGTGCCGGCGAGCCGCGCGTGCGCGGCGGCGAGCGACCGGGGCTCACCCCACCGCCCGTCGTATCCGAGCAGCAGCGCCTCGGTCAGCTCGATGTCGTGGCAGCGGGCGACCCGGACCCCGTCGCGCAGGAGCGGCGGGTAGGAGGTCGCCGTTGACCCCCAGACCCGCCGCCCGTCGACCTCCACGGCCGCATTCTGCACCCGCGGACCGACAAAAACCGGCTACTTCACCGCGCCCGCCGTCAAGCCCTGCTGGATCTGGCGCTGGAAGAAGCCGTACATGACGATCATCGGCAGGATTGACAGGGTCAGCGCCGCGAACAGCGCCGCCCAGTCGGCTTCGTACCCGGCCTGGACCGAAATACTCGCGATGCCCTGGGTGAGCACCCACTTCTGGTCGGCGTTCTCGCCCTGCATCAGGGCCACGGGCAGCAGGTACTGGTTCCACTGCCCGAGGACGTTGAAGATCGTGAGGCTGACGAGGCCGGGCTTGGCCATGGGCATCATGACCTGGAAGAACAGCCGGGTGTGCGAGGCGCCGTCGATCATCGCGGCCTCGGCCACCGAGTTCGGCAGCGTCTTGAAGAACGCGGCCAGGAAGAACACGGTGAACGGCAGCGAGTACGCGATGTAGACCAGGATCAGCCCGGTGTAGGTGTTGAGCAGCCCCAGGTTGTTGACGACGAGGAAGAGCGGCACCAGGGCCAGGAACACCGGAAACGCGAGCCCGGAGACGAAAAGGTAGTAGATGAACCGGTTGCCGATGAACTTGTACCGGGCCAGCACGTACGCCGCCATCGAGCCCATCAGCATCGTGCCGGCGGTGCTGATCGAGACCACGAAGACGCTGTTGAGGAAGTAGCGCCCGACGTGCGCCTCGCTCCACGCCCGCGCGTAGCTGTCCAGGCTGAAATGCGAAGGCAGGGCGAACGGGCTGCCCAGGAAGATCTCGGTGTTGTTCTTGAACGAGGCCATGACCGTCCAGGCCAGCGGCGCGATCACGAGGATCGCCCAGACCGCCAGACTGAGGTGGGCAAAGCCTGACAAGACCTTTACCTCACGACGCTCCGTCGAAGCCGGCGCCGCACGGCGAGTCGCCTCGCGGGTCAACAGTGCCACCGGTACCCCTTAGAGCTCGATCGTCTCGCGCCTGCTCACCCGCAGGGTGAGCGCGGCGAACGTGATGGTCAGGAAGAACAGGGCGACGCCCATCGCGGAGGCGTAACCGAACTGGGAGTAGGAGAACGCGTTGCGGTAGATCTCCATGCCGAGCACCGTGGTGGCGCCGTCCGGCCCGCCCTGGTCGACCGAGAGCACCTGCACGATCGCGAACGCGTCGAACGCCGCGATGCCCAGGTACACCCACGCCACCTGGAGCGTGTCCCACAGCAGGGGCATCGTGACCCGGAAGAACATCGCGCCCCGGTCGGCGCCGTCGAGCGTGGCCGCCTCGTAGATGTCCTTCGGGATCGAGGCCATGCCCGCCGAGAAGAGCACCACGTAGAAGCCGACAGACTGCCAGACCAGCACCGCGACGATGGCCCACAGCGCGATCTTCCCGTTGGCCATGAACAGCACCGGGTCGATGCCGAAGAAGTCGAGGAAGCCGTTGAGCAGGCCGCTGTCGTCCGGGGCGTACACCCGCTGGAAGATGACGCCGATGATGACGATGGCGAGGACCTGGGGGAAGAAGAACACGAAGCGGTAGAACTTCGACCCCCAGACCCCCCTCATCACGCCACCGCGCGAGCCGCCCCCCACGTTCAGCAGGAACGCGAAGAACAGCGCGATCGCGATGGTGACCAGCGGCAGGGCAAGCAGCAACAGGCCGTGGTGCCGGACGGCTTTCCAGAAGACATCGTCCTGGAACAACCGCTGAAAGTTGTCGAACCCGATGAACCTGGGGTTCGCCGAGACACCGCGCCAGTTGGTCATCGCGAGGTAGAACGCCTGAAGGTACGGCGCGATCACGAAGGTCACGTAGAGCGCGACCGGTGCGGCCAAGAAGCCGACGATGAATGGGTACTTGCCGTGCCGCATGGCTCGAACCTCAGCGCTTGAACTTCTCGATGGACGGGTCCTTCTTCACGGCGTCCGCGACCTTCTGCATGCGGGTCACGAACTTGGTGGCGTCGCCACCGGCAAACATCAGCTCGTTGGTGGCCGCCCGGCACTCGTCGTCCATCTTCTTGTACCAGGTGTCCCAGCGGTACGCGAAGTAGTCACTGCCGGCCGCCTTGAGCATGGCCTCGCTGCTGGTCAGGCCGGGCGAGATCGTCAGGCCCTCGGTGGCGCCCTGGACGACGGTGAGCACCTTGGTCAGCTCGGTGAAGCCCTTGGCGCCCTCCTTCGACAGCATGTGCCGCAGGTACTCCATGCCGCCGCGCGGGTTCTTGCCCTTCGAGGCGACGAAGTACATCTCGCCGGCCGCCGCGTAGATCGCGGACTGCGGGAGCTTGTCGCCCGAGGTCGCGCTCGGCACCGGCATGACCGCGTAGTTGAAGCCGGACGGGGTGTCCTTGGCCTGCTCGTTCTCCAGCCACGAGCCGCTCGGGTAGAGGCCGACTCGGCCCTGGTTCTGCTGGAGCTGAACCTCGGTGTGGCGCAGGCCGAGGTGCGACTTGAGCATGTACTTGTTGCCGATCTCGCCCCACAGCTGCGCGGCCTGCTTGACCGCGTCGACCTGCCAGGCGCCGTCCTCGAGGTTGTCGATGTTCGCCAGGACATCCGCGCCGCCGATCTTCGCGGCGGTGGTGAGGATGACCAGGTACTGGTAGTAGGAGGCGTTCGCGCCGGCGTACGCGTACGGCGCCGTGATGCCCTTGGCCTTCATGCTGTCGAGCAGGGCGGTGAACTCGGTCCAGGTCTTCGGCGCGCTCCAGCCGTTGTCCTTGAAGAGCTTGTCCGAGTACCAGAGGCCGTAGACGGTGAACGCGTAGTTCAGCACGTACGGCTTGCCGTTGAACGTGCCCTGCTCCACCGTGCCCGGCACGAGCGTGTCCTTGACGGTCTTGCCGGCGATGTCGAGCGACGGCGCGTCGAACAGCTCGGTCAGGTCCTGCACCTGCCCGGCCTGTACGAGCGCGCCCTGGTCCATCAGCTTGGAGCCGGCGTTGTTGACCATGTCCGGCGGCTGCTCGCTGGTGAACCGCGGCTGGAGCACGGTGGCGATCTCCTCCGCCTGGGAGAACTTGACGTTCGCCTCGGGGAAGGACTTCTTGTACGACGGGACGTGCACGTCGGTGGCGTACTTGGTGCCGAGGCCGCCATTGAAGATCACGACCTCGAGCTCGGCCTTGGCGTCGACGCCGAGCGGGTTCTTCTCGCTCTTCTCGCCCTCGGCCTGGTCCTGCGTGTCGTCATCTCCGCCGCCGACACACGCGCTGAGCAGCCCGGCGGCGGGGGTGGCAAGCAGGCCCGCGGCAGCCGCCCGCTGCAGGAATGTGCGTCGATCCTCTGACATTTGGGGGTCTCCTTCTAACTCGTTGAGCGTGATTTGTGTCCGTCGACCGCCTGCGCGGTTCGCTGGAATGCCGCGTGTGCCCGGTCGTGGGTGCGCTGCGCCACCGCGATGTAGAGCAGGTCGAGCACCACGAGCTGCGGGTGGCGCGCGGAGAGCGCGTCCGGCCGGAACGTGGTCGCCTGTGTCGCGGTGAGCAGCACGACGTCGGCCAGCTCCGCGAGGGGGGAGTTCGGAAAGCTGGTGAGGGCGACGGTGGTGGCGCCGTGGCTGCCGGACTCGGCCAGCATCTCGATGATTTCCCGCGTCTGCCCACTGTGGGAGATCCCGAGCGCCACATCGCCGGCGCGGAGCAGCGCCGCTCCGGCGAGTCCATTGTGTACATCGGTCCACGCCCACGCCGGTACACCGATGCGATGGAGGCTGAACTGCATCTCCTCGCCGACCAGCGCGCTGCCGCTGGCGCCGAAGATGATGACCCGGGTCGCGCCGGCGATCGCGTCGGCGGCCCGCTCGACCTCGCCGAGATCGAGGAGCGCCGCGGTGTCGTGCATCGAGCGCGTGTCCGCGGCCATGATCTGGCCGAGCACCCGGTCGAGCGGGTCACCGGGCTGGATCTCCCGCCCGATGTCGACGGTCCACCCGGCCGCGCGGGCCCGCCCGGTCTCCGCGGCGATGCCGAGCCGCAGCTCCGCGTACCCCTCGAAGCCCAGCGCCCTGCAGAAGCGGGTGATGGTGGCCGGCGAGGTGCCGCTGCGCTCGGCAAGCTCGACGATCGTGGCCCGCGCCGCGGCGTCCGGGTCGGTGAGGACCTGCTCGGCGACGCGCTGGAGCGCGCCGGTGAACTCCGGCAGCTTGGCGCGGACGGTCGTCAGCACACCATCACGCACGACCGACCACCTTTCAGAAAAGAGTGTTTACTGATAGTGGTAAAAGTTCTTACTAAGAGGGCCACCTTGTCAAGGACTTGGGTGAAGTTTTCAAACTGTTACCGTGGGTAAGCGCTTTCAGTGCCCGATTTCCGCCACGATGGCGGGGTGTTTGATCCACTCGTAATCGGCTTGGACATCGGCGCCACCTCCACCCGCGCTCTGGTCGCCTCGGTCACCGGCGAGCGACTCGGCACCGGACTGGGCGGCGGCGGCAACCCCACCTCGCACGGCGCCGCGGCGGCCGCGGCCGAGTGGGGCCGCGCGCTCAAGCAGGCCCTCGCCGGGGTCAACCCGACCCGGGTGCGCGCCGGCACGATCGGGCTCGCGGGGGTCGGCCGGCTGCGTGACGACTCGGAGAGCCACGCCGAGTTCGACCGGACCTGGCACGCGTCGGGGCTGAGCTGCCCGTACACGCTGGTCGGCGACGCGCTCGTCGCCTACGCCTCCGGCACCGCCAGCCCGCGCGGCACCGTGCTCATCGCGGGCACGGGCGCGATCGCCGCCGAGGTCGAAGACTTCGCGCTCGGCCGGGTCGCCGACGGGCACGGCTGGCTGCTCGGTGACGCCGGCTCCGGCTTCTGGCTCGGCCGCGAGGCGGTGCGCCGCACGCTCGCCGCCGTCGACGCCGGGCGCCCGCTCGGCCCGCTGGCGCGGGCCATCCTCGCCGAGCTACTGGGAGGGGTCGAGATCGCCGCACGGCCGCGGGACACCGTCGACCTGCTCGTGCAGCGGGTCACCCGCCGCCCGGCCATCGAGCTGGCACGCTTGTCACCGCTCGTGACGAGTTTGTACGCGGACGACCCGACCGCCGCAGCGGTGGTGACCGAGGCGGCGGCTCACCTCATGGAGAGCGTCTCCCGCGTACGGCCGGAGGGCGACTCGACCCCGGTCGTCCGCGCCGGCGGCCTACTTACCGCCGACACCCCGCTGGCGACGGCGCTGGCATCGTCATTGTCCGAACGCTGGCCCGACGCCCCATTGGAGCTGGCCGGCGACGGCGCAGCGGCGGGTGCCTGGCTGGCCGCCCGGACGCTCCCCGGCGTGGACGCCGCGGCCCTCCACGCTGCCCTCCTCTAACGGCGGCCGCGGTATCGCCGCTGGTCAGTGTGTGGTTGCGCGCTGCTTTGCTCTGCTTCCACCACGGCAACACCCGGCGTCCGGATATCGGACACGAGGTGTTGCCGTCAGGGAAGCAGAGCAAAGCAGCGCGGAAGCTACTTGAGCTGGCCGGCCGTCAAGCCGGACTGGATCTGGCGCTGGAACAGGATGTAGACCGCCAGCACCGGAAGCATCGCGATCGTCAGGCCGGCGAAGAGGCCGCTGTAGTCGCCCTCGTAGCCCTGGCTCACCGCCAACGTGGCGAGGCCCTGCGCCAGCACCTGCTTGGACTCGTCGCCCTGCATGAGCACCTGCGGCAGGATGAACTGGTTCCAGTGGCTCAGGAAGTTGAAGATGCCGATGCTGATCAGGCCGGGCCGGGCCATCGGCAGCATCACCCGGAAGAAGAGCCGGAAGTGCCCGCACCCGTCCAGCAGCGCCGCCTCCGCCACCGACTCGGGCAGGGTGCGGAAGAACGCGGTCAGGAAGAACACCGTGAACGGCAGCGAGTAGCCGGCGTACACGATCATCAGGCCCGGCCACGTGTTGAGCAGCCCCGCGTTGCGCACCACGAAGAACAGCGGCACCAGCGCCAGGAAGACCGGAAACATCATGCCGCCGACGAACAGGTAGTAGAACACCTGCCGGAAGCGGAACTCGTAGCGTGCGAAGACGTACGCCGCCGCCGCGCCGAACAGCATGGTGAGCGTCAGCGAGCCGGCGACCACGACGGCACTGTTGAGGAAGTACCGTCCAATGTGGGCTTCCGTCCAGGCGCGGGCCCAGTTTTCGAAGCGCAGCGCGCTGGGCAGCCCCCACGGGTCGCTGAGGATCTCCGTGTCGTTCTTGAATGAACTGATCAGCACCCACAGCAACGGAAACGTGGTGAGCAGCGCCCACAGCACGAGGAAGCCGTGCGAGAAGACGTTGGCGATTCCCCATTCGCGGCGCAGCTTGCGCTCCTGGGAGACGGGGGTGGCCGCGGCGGGCCGTTCGGTGGTGACAGTCACGAGTACTCGATCCGATCCCGCTTGGACGCGCGCAGCGCCAGCACCGCCACGGACAACGTCAGGAAGAACATCACCACGCCGATCGCCGACGCGTACCCGAAGCGCGTGTCGGTGCCGAACGCGGTGTTGTACATCCGCAGGCCGATCACGTCGGACGAGTGGTTGGGGCCCCCGTCGGTCATGAGCTGCACGAGGATGAACCCGTCCAGTGCCGCGATCGCCAGGTAGATCCAGGCGACCTGCACGGTGTCCCACAGCAGCGGGATCGTGATGCGCACCAGCGTCACGAAGCGGGACGCGCCGTCGAGCAGCACCGCCTCGTAGATGTCACGCGGGATGGCCTGCATGGCGGCGCCGAAGAGCACGACGTAGAACCCGACGTTGCTCCACACCATCACGGCCAGCACGCACCAGAAGGCGTACTTGGGATCGCCGAGCCACGTTGGGCCGTTGATGCCCAACGGTTTGAGCAAGCCGTTCAGCAGGCCGTTGTTGGGGTGGTACACCTCTCGCCAGACCACCGCGATGATGACGACCGAGAGCACCTGCGGGAAGAAATACACCAACCGGTACGCCGCGGTGCCGCGCACGCCGGAGACGCCGGCCTTGCCGCCGCGACCGCCCATGTTGAGCATCGTCGCGAAGAACAGGCCGAAGGCGATCGTCACCAGCGGTACGACGGCGAGCAGGATCGCGTTGTTCTGTATGGCGTTCCACACGTAGTCGTC
Organism: Micromonospora sp. CPCC 206061; assembly: GCF_036906915.1. Classification (NCBI taxonomy): domain Bacteria; kingdom Bacillati; phylum Actinomycetota; class Actinomycetes; order Micromonosporales; family Micromonosporaceae; genus Micromonospora; species Micromonospora sp. CPCC 206061. The sequence goes on along the minus strand of NZ_JBAKHX010000029.1, from coordinate 56,194 downwards.
GCGGAAGAGCCGGGTGAAGTTGTCGAACCCGACGTAGTTCGCGTCGGCGGTGTAGCCACCCCAGTCGGTGGTGGAGATCTGGAACGCCTGCACGTACGGCGAGAGCACGAATATGCCGTACAGGAGCAGGGGCGGCACCAGGAAGGTGATGATCAGCGGAAACTTGCCATGCCGCACGTGCCGCCCCTACCCCTCAGGCCCGCTTGTACTTCTTGATGGAGGTGTCCTTCGCGATCGAGTCGGCGCCCTTCTGGCACTGGTCCAGGAACTCGGCGGGACCGATCCGGCCGCTGAAGAACTCACCGCACGCCGCGTCGACGAGCTCGCGCTCCAGCTTGCGGTAGTAGTTCTGGTAGACCCAGTTGAAACCGTTGCTGCCGGACGCCTCGAGCGCCTTGACCACACTGGACAGTCCGGGGCCGAGGTTGGCGCCATCGGCGGAGCCGGCCACCACGCTCAGCGCGGAGACCTTCCCCGTGAAGTCCTTGGCACCCTTCATCGACAGCATCGTACGGAAGTACTCCAGGCCACCTGGCGCGTTCTTGGCCTTCGCGGGCACGATGAACGGCTCGCTGGCGGTGCCGCGGATGGCCTCGAACGGCAGCTTGTCGCTGGCGCCGAGGCTCGGCGTGGGCGCGACGACCATGTTGAAGCCCGCCGGGGTGACCGCCTTCTGCTCGTTCTCCAGCCAGGAGCCGCAGGAGATGAACGCCGCCTTGCCCTGGCACCACGCCGTCTGCGACTGCACGTGGTCGAGGCCCGGCGTGCCGGCCAGGATGAAACCGTCCTTGACGATCTGGTGCCACGCGTCCGCGGCCGTCTTCATCGCGTCCGACTTCCAGGCGTTGGGCTCCAGGTTGTCGATGTTCTTCGCGACGTCGAGCCCGCCGAACTTGATGGCGGTGGCGATGACCGGCCAGCTCATGTAGCGGGGGTGCTTGCCGGCGTACGTCCAGGGCGCCGTGCCGGCCGCCTTGATGGTCCTGCAGAGCGCGATGTGCTCGTCCCAGGTCTTCGGGTACGTCCAACCCTTGTCGGCGAAGAGCTTGGAGGAGTACCAGATGCCGTACGTGGTGTAGCTGATGTTCAGCACGTAGAACTTGCCGTCGTAGCTGCCCACGTCGACGACGCCGGGCAGCAGCGTGTCGCGGACCTTCTTGCCGGGCACGTCGAGGCTCGGCGCGTCGAGCAGCGGTGTGAGGTCAGTGAGGGCGCCCTGCGACACCAGGCCGCCCTGGTCGATCTGGCCGGCGCCGGAGTTGTTGACGACGTCCGGCGGGCTGCCGTCGACGAAGCGCGGCTGGAGCGTCTTGCTGATCTCCTGGGTGGCGGAGTGGGTGATCTTCGCCTTGGGCCACTTCTCGTTGTACATGGCCTCGTGGGCCTTGGCGTAGTCCTCGCCGTACCCGCCGTTGAAGATCACGACCTCGAGCGGCGCGTCCTCCTTCACGCCGAACGGGTTCTGCTCGGACTTGTCGCCCTGGTTGGCGTTGTCGGCGCCGGTGTCGTCGTTCCCGCCCATGGCGCAGCTCGAAAGAGCGCCTGCCAGTGGAGTCGCCAGGACGCCGGCGACGACCCCTCGGCGAAGAATGTCACGCCTTGTACTATTCATAGGGGCTGCGTCACTTCCCTTCAATCGCTTCTTGCGCTTTGAAGGATTCTTACGACAAGTGCGTGACGGCGGCAAGCCCCGGTTTCGAACTGTTACGCGCCAGCCGCTGCGATCGCATCGACCAGGATGGCCAGGCCCTCCCGCGCCTCGTCCTCGGTGAGCGTGAGCGGCGGTCCCATCCGCAGCACGTTCCCGTACAGGCCGCCCTTGCCCACGAGCAGCCCGCGCGCCTTGCACTCCTCGAACACCCGCGTGGTGACCGCCGCGTCCGGCTCCAGCGTGCTGCCTTTCCGGCCTATGCCTTCCGGCCGGAGACCTGGATGCCGCACGAACTCGACCGCCAGCATCAGGCCCTTGCCGCGCACCTCCGCCACGATCGGGTGGTTTCCGGCCGCCTCACGCAGCCCGTCACGAAGGATCGCGCCGACCCGCTGGGCGTTGCCCTGCAGGTCGTGGTCGAGCACGTAGTCCAGTACCGCGTTGCCGGCCGCCGTCGAGATCGGGTTGCCGCCGAACGTGGAGAACGAGATCGCCTGGATCGCGTTGACGAGGTCTGCGCGGCCGACCACGCCGCCCAGCGCGAACCCGTTGCCGATGCCCTTGGCGAACGTGAGCAGGTCCGGGGTGACGCCGTGCGCCTGGTACCCCCAGAAGTGCTCCCCCGTGCGCCCCCACCCGGTCTGCACCTCGTCCGAGATGAGCAGGATGCCGTACTCGTCCAGCACCTTCTTGAGCCCGGCGAACAGCCCGTCAGGAGCGTGCACGAACCCGCCCACGCCCTGGATCGGCTCGGCGATCAGGCACGCCACGTCGCCCGCGGTCTGGGTGGCCAGCACCTCACGCAGGTCTTCGACGGCCGCCTCGATGTGGTCGGCCTCGTCCAGCCGGGCCAGCAGGCCGCGCAGGCGGTCACCGGAGTGCAGCCAGGCCACCTGAAGCGGGTTCAGGCTGCTCGACGACCAGCTGCGGTGCCCGGTGATGCCGATCGCCGCGTACGACCGGCCGTGATAGCTGTTGCGCACCGCGAGCACCTGGTTGGAGCGGCGGATCGTGGTGGCCATCAGCAGGGCCGCCTCGTTCGCCTCGGTGCCGGAGTTCGTGAAGAACACCCGCGCGTCCTCGATGCCGGACACTCGGGCGATCTTCTCGGCCAGCTCGACCTGCTGCCGGATCAGGTACAGCGTCGAGGTGTGCGCCACGCCGGTGCTCAGCTGCCGCTCGACCGCCTCGCGGACCTCCGCGATGTCGTACCCGAGCATGTTCGTCAGCACGCCGCCGAAGAAGTCCAGGTAGGTGCGGCCGGCGGCGTCGGTGACCCGGCAACCCGACCCCGACACGATCTCGATCGGCTCGGCGTAGTAGATCGGCATCCACGACGGCATGACGGCCTTGTGCCGCGCCAACAGGTCATCAGAGGTCATACCGCACGCTCCCACCGCCACGACTCAACAGGCAACCTACACTCTGTAATCGGCGGCGCCGTTAAGATCCCACGGTGCACGTCCAGCCGGTACCGCTGCCGACCGGCGAGCCCGCCGCGGTGTTCGACGGCGTCGCTCGCTGGATCACGTCCAGTCCCCTGCGCGACCTGGTCGCCGCGTTCGGCGGGCGGTGGCCCACCGGCGACAGCCCTTCCCTGCTCGCCTGGCTCGACGCGTTCTCAGCCGCCCATTGGGACTTCCGGCGCGGCGCCGAGCGCCCGGACGCCGCCGAGCCCGCGCTCACCCCTACCGTCGCCGCGGTGGTGCACGAGGCCGCCACCGCGCTCGGCATGGTGGCGCCGCGCCCACCCCGGCACCGCGAGTACGAGCACCTGATCGTGCTCGGCGGGCTCGCACACGCCTGTGTGCGCCGCACGGCGTACGCGGCCCACCTGCTGCGCCGCGGCACCGTGGCGGGCGGCGTGGGCGTGCTCGGCAGCTACCGCCCGCTCAGCGACGCCGAACGGGTGATACCCGTCGTACGCGGCTGCACCACCGAGGTCGACGTGCTCGACCTGGGAGTGCGGGCGGCGTTCGGGGTGCGGTCACCCGCCGCCTCCAATGGCGACATCCGCACCTACCGGCCCGCGGAGGGGCCGGCGGTGACGGTACTGGCAGCGCCGTCGAGCGATCCCCGGCTGCGCCGGGCGCACACCGCCGACACGCAGCGCTTCTGGGCGCAGCACGCCACGCTGGCGAAGGGCGATCGGGTACTGGTGGTCACCGCACCGATCTACGTGCCGTTCCAGCACTGCGACGCGATCCGCACGCTCGCCCTGCCCTACGCCTGCACGGTCGACACGGTCGGCGTCGACCCCCGCGTGGTCGACGACAGCCTCCCCGAGCCGGTGCTCACCCCCGGCCGGTACCTGCAGGAGATCCGCTCCGCGATAAGGGCGATGCGCCACCTGGTCGCGTCACTGGACCGGTGACGTCTCCTCGATCGCGGCGGCAAACGCCTCACTGCGATGCTCGAAGTTGCGGAACCGCCCGTAGCTCGGCGCCGCCGGCGACAGCAGCACCGCCCCGCCCGACGGGGTGACCGCCCGCGCCAGCCGCACCGCCGCCACCAGGTCCTCGGCGATCTCGGTGCGCACGCCGGGCAGCCCCTTGAGCTCCTCGACGATCCGGGGACCGCTGTCCGGTACCCCGATCACGGTGATCTCGCGTGCGGCGAGATGGTCGCGCAGCGGCGTGTAGTCGAGGCCCCGGTCCGCTCCCCCGACGATCACCGTGACCGGCCGTCCCTCGTACGCGTCGATCGCGTGCATCGACGCGTACGGGCTGGTGGCGAGCGTGTCGTCGACGAACGTCAGCCCCGACGGGTCCTCGATCTCGGTGAGCCGGTGCGGCAGGGCACTGAACGACCCGATCGCCGCCACGACGTCGAAGTCCTGGTCGACGCCCAGGGCCTCCAGCACCGCCAGCGCCACGCACAGGTTGCGCTCGTTGTGCCTGCCCACCAGCGGCAGGGCGGCTCGGTCGAAGAGCCGCTCGTCCCTGTTGTAGAACGCGCCGTCACGGACGTGGAACGAATCGGGCAAACCGGCCCTGATGGCTGCTCGCGTACCGAGTTCCGCCGCCAGCCGCTCGTCCAGCCCGTTCACCACCACCGACTCCGGGCCATGGGCGATCAGGTTGAGCTTGTCGCGGTAGTACTCCCGCTCGCCACCGTGCGCGTCCAGGTGCTCCGGGAACAGCGCGGTCACCACCGCCACTCGCGGCGAGTCCGCCAGATCGCTGCACTGGTAGCTCGACAGCTCCAGGACATACTGGTCGCTCTCGGGCAGGTCGAGCACCGCCACGCCAATGTTCCCCCCGTACACGTTGGGGCGACCCGCGGCGGTCAACAGGTGGCTGATCAGGCTCGACGTCGTGCTCTTGCCCTTGCTGCCGGTCACCCCGACGGTGCGCCCCGCGTGCTCGGCCATCCACAGCGCGGTGCCGCTGGTGATGCTGACGCCTCGCGCGCGCAGGTCGACCACCCACGGGTGGGTCTGCGCCACGCCCGGCGAGCGAACGACCACGTCAACACCGAGCAGCGCCTCGAAGGCGGCGTTTCCAGTCCTGAGCGGTGCCAGGTCGGACAGCGGCGGCTCCCACGGCAGCGACAGGAAGTTGCCGCTGTCGTCCACCGCCACCAGGCTCGACGGCGCGTGCCGCGCGATAGCGAGCACCGCCGCCCGGCCCTCCCGGCCGGTCCCCCAAACGGCGACAGAACGGCCGCGCAGGTCAGCCAGGCGCACATGCCCTCCTCAGTCAAGGTCGTCCTAGTATTGCGTGTGCTCGACACCCAGTTTCGGCGGCTGTCCTTTCCCCCGCTGTCATACGACCCGGCGACCGGCGTGGCGACCTTGCCGTACGCGCTCGACGACCTGGCGTTCGTCGAGAAGGTGACGTTCCCGCTGCCGCCAAGCCCACCGCCGCCCGCCTTCGGCCGGGTGCTCGAACTGCTCCACCTCGTCGCGGGCGTCAGCTACTACAAGGTGGGCGCGCCGCGCGAGATCGTCGCGACGACGCCGCTCAGCGAGGGCGCCACCGCGCTGCTCGACGCCGTCTACACCAAGGGCATGTCCGAGTACGCCTACCGCAACGACCTGCCGCACGTGCTGTCGACGCGGATCTCGGCTCCGTCAGCCGTCGCTTTGGAAGCGCACCCCGTCACCGGGCGCCCGCTGTCGGCCGTCGGCGGCGGCAAGGACTCGATCGTCACCCTGGAGGCGCTGCGCGAGGCGGGCTTCGACCCGGTGCCGTTCGCGGTCAACCCGAACTGGGTCATCCAGTCGGTCTTCGACGCGTCCGGCCTCACCCCGCTCTCCGCCCGCCGCGCGATCGACCCGCAGCTCTTCGAGCTCAACGCGGCCGGCGCACTCAACGGGCACATCCCGGTCACCGCGATCAACTCGCTGATCGCCGTGGCGACCGCGGTACTGCACGGGCTCGGCCCGGTCGTGATGTCGAACGAGCGCTCCGCCTCCGACCCCAACCTCGTCTGGAACGGGCACGAGATCAACCACCAGTGGTCCAAGGGCGTTGAGGCCGAGGGCCTGCTCCGGGACGCCCTCGCCGCGCACGCGGGGCTCGCCGACGCGTACTTCTCGTTGCTGCGGCCGCTGTCCGAGCTGCACATAGCGAAACTGTTCGCGCGGCACACCCGGTACGACGCGGTGGTGACCAGCTGCAACGCCGCCTTCAAACTGCGCGACCCGAGCGCCCGCTGGTGCGGCCACTGCCCGAAGTGCCGGTTCGTGTTCCTGGCGATGGCGCCGTTCCTGCCCCGCGAGCGGCTCGTGGGCATCTTCGGGGCCGACCTGTTGGCCGACCCGTCCCAACTGCCCGGGTACCGCGAACTGCTCGGCCTCGACGGCCACAAACCCTTCGAGTGCGTCGGCGAGGTGGAGGAGTCCGTGGTCGCGCTGTCCCTGCTCCGCGACTCCGCGGATTGGCGAGACGCCCCCGTGGTGGTCGCCCTGTCCGCCGCGGTGCCCACGGAGGCGTGGACGGCAGCGGCCCAGTCCGACGTCTTCACCCCCGGCGGCCCAGCATTCATCCCCCCGCCCTACACGAAAACCCTCCCGACCTAACCCCCGCCCGCCCCCGGCGCCCCGCCCGCCTCCGGCGCCCGGCGCCCGCTGCCGTCGATCAAGGGCAAACGCACGTGGTTCGATCTCTTTTCCGCGTGCGTTTGCCCTTGATCGATCGACTTCTCCTTGATCGACGTCCGCCGGGGGCGACGCTCCGCACGGACGCAGGCCCAGCCGCGGACGCAAGCTGCCGACCCACGGCGCGAGGCAGGGGCGTCGCCGCGCGGCGGCGATCAACGAGACAACGCCGCTGGGTTAGGCACGGCGTCCTGTCAAGGCCGCGTTGGCGCGCGGTCCAGACCCGTCCCGCCAGCGCCACCACCGGTCGGATTGCCCGATATCCGCCTGCGACGGTGTTGATCAAGGAGATCTGCATGGATCAAGGGCAAACGCACGCGGAAAGAGATCGAACCACGTGCGTTTGCCCTTGATCAGCGGACGAGCGGGGCGGGAGGAGGGGCCGCGTCAGCCGGCTGCCGCGTCCAGGGCGGCCAGCGCCTCGGGGGCGGCCTTGCCGTTGCGTTCGCGTTGGGGGAAGTCGCCTACCGGGACGCGGGCCACCACCTGGGCGGTCGCGTACGAGATGACGGCGACCTCGTCCTCGCCACTCAGCGACACGTAGCAGTACCTGCCGTCGGCGCTGGTCTGTGACCAGTACGGGATGTCGCCCAGCGGGATGATCCGGTCGGTGGTGAGCCCCGGCCGCGACACGATCGCCGCGTAGTCGTCGATCGTGCCGGCGACGCACAGCTTCGCACTGTCACCGGACATCGCCATGCCGTGGTGCGCCGAGTTGCCCGGGTAGTCGTCGGGGTGGATCGAGGCCCCGTCGGACCCGTACGGCATCTCGACGGTCCGCACGATCCGCCCGGCCACCAGGTCGTACTCGACGAAGCCGTTCAGGTACGACAGCTGGGCGTACATGGTCTTGTTGTCGGCGGTGAACACCGCGGGCCGCACGCCGTGGTCGAAGTTGTAGACCCGGGTGACCTTGAAGGTCGCCGGGTCGACGACGGTGAGCTGCCGGGCACCCTTGGCCCACTCCATCCACCGTGGAAGCGAGACGGTCCCGATGCTGGAGTTGTACAGCTTGGTGCCGTCGGGCGAGTAGTCGTTGGCGTGGGGGTACGAGCCGGTGGGGAACTCGGCGACCTCGGTGCCGGTGCGCGCGTCGATCACCTGCGCCTTGTTGACGGTGGTGTCCGAGACGATGAGTTTGGTGCCGTCGGGCGACATCGCCATGTGGTCGGCGTGATAGCCCTCGAGTTTGAAGCGCCACAGCTGCCGGCGCGTGACCAGGTCGATGGCCACCACGTCGGGCAGATTGGCGCGGGACACGTACATGATCTTCCCGTCCAGAGACAGGAACATGTCGTCGACGAACTTGTCGCCGTTCTGCCCGCGCACGATCTCGTAGGCGGTGCGCTCGACGAGGTTCATCTCGTCGAGGCGCTGCTGGAGGTCGGGGATGACGTTGAGGGAGCCGAGGTTGGCGAACGTCTGCTCGTCGATGAAGCTGACGGTGCCGGCGTACGCGTTGCCGACCATCAACACGTTTCGCAACGGCGCCGCCGCCTGAGCGGGGGATGCCGTGCCGCTCAACAGCACCGGCACGGCGAGCAGGGCCAGTCGTCTTCTCCACGGTGAGCGCATCGGGCGTCCTTTCGACCGCGAATGTTACCCACCAGTAAAATGGTGATCTAGAAAAGCGTCAATGTTTCATGTTTGAGTCTCGGACCGCTTCCAGCGCCAGCAGGGCCACGTGCAGCGACAGGCAGGACTCCACCGAGTCCAGGTCGACGCCCAGGATCCGCGATATCCGGGCCAGCCGCTCGTACAAGGCTGGGCGGGACAGATGCGTCGCCGCGGCGGCCGCCGACTTGTTCCGCCCACTGTCCAGGTACGCCCGCAGGGTGCCGAGCAACTGCTCCTTCGGGTGCCCCGCGTCGTACGCCAGCAGCCCGCCCAGCTCACGCTCCACGAAGGTCTGCAGGCGCGGCTCGTCACGCAGCAGGTGCAGAAGGCCGGCCACCCCGACGTGCGGGAGCCGGAAGACCGGCACGTCCCGCCGGTCGTGGCGAGCCGCGTCGGCCACCTGCCTGGCCTCGACGAGCGAGCGCCGGGCGTCCCGCAGCTCCTCGACCCGCGAACCGGCCGCCACGATGACCGGCGGTGCCGCGGCACCGCGTACCCGATCAAGAGCGACCGCGAAAGCGGACAGCGCCCGCTCCTCGTCGCCGCGCAGCGCCAGCAGCGCGCCCACGGCCAATTCGTCCAGCGCGGAGGTCAACCCGGTCAGCGAGGCCTCGCGCAACGCCTGCCCCACCGCCTCGGCCAGGTCACGCAGACGCGCCGGCGCGAGCAGGTCGTCTGCCCTGTGCCGCACCACGACGCCGACCAGCGGGTGACGCTCCAGCGGCACCCCCAGCGCCCGCGCCCGCAGCGCGACCTCGTCGACCGGCCGGCTGTGGTCGAGCAGGACGGTGAGCAGCGTGCGGTGGACCTGGCGTTCGAGGCTCTCGGCGTCGCGGCGGATCAGCCGGCCCAGGGCGAGCGTCGAGGCGGCCCGTTCCAGCAGGATCGACAGACGCGTGGGCGGCGCCTCGGCACCGGGCCAGCGCAGCAGCAGCCGGCCCCAGTCCTGACCGCGGGCGCCCACGGTCGTGACCAGCCACCCGGCGTCGTACGCGGTGCGCCCCGCCGGCTGGATGCGCCGCGAATGCTGCTCCCACCCGTCGAGCAGCAGCTCAGGGCTGTCGCCGGCGGTGTCGTACGCGAGCACCTGGCGCGACAGGTTCTCCAGCACCACCGGGCAGCCGGCCAGCTCGGCGGCCTGGTGCACGACCTCGGCCGGGTCGGCGCCCTCGACCGACAGTTCGGTGAACCGCTGGTGGATCTCCTCAGTGGCGCGCAGCTCCGTGAGCTGGGCGTCGACGATCAGGGCATGCACGGCCTCGGTGATCCGCACGAACGGCGTGGCCCGGCGCAGCTCGACGAGGGGCAGCCGGCGCCGTTCGGCCGCGGCGACCATCACCTTGGGGACGCTGCCGGTGTACCGCCGGCCAAGCTCCACGACCAGGCCGGCGACGCCGACGCCGGCCAGGTCGGCGATGAACGCGCGCAGCCCCTCGTCGTCGGCCGGCAGGCCGATGCCGGTGGTGAGCACCAGCTCGCCGCCGCGCAGCAGCGTCGCGATGTCGGGCACCTCGGCGACGTGCACCCACCGCACGGGCCGGTCCAGCTCGGACTCGCCGGCCACGACGCGCGGTTCGCCGTGCCGCACCGGGTCGAGCGCGATGACCTCACGCACGGTCGGAAACACGTGATCAGTCTTCCCGACCCAGCTCCCAGAACGCCACGGCGGCGGCCGCGGCCACGTTCAGGGAGTCGACACCCCGCCGCATCGGGATGACCACGCGCGCGTCGCTGGCCTCCATCGCGCGCCGGGTCAGGCCGGCGCCCTCGGCGCCGAAAAGCAGCGCCGCCCGCGCGCGCTGGTCGGGAGTCAGCCGCTGGATGGGTACCGCGTCCGGCGCGGGCGTCAGCGCCAGCAGCGCGAACCCCGCCTGCCGCACCAGCTCCAGCGCGTCCGGCCACGGCGACAGGGTCGCGTACGGCACCGCGAACACCTCGCCCATGCTGACGCGGACGCTGCGCCGGTACAGCGGGTCGGCGCAGGTGGGTGAGAGCAGGACCGCGTCGACGCCGAGCGCCGCGGCGCCCCGGAAGATCGCCCCGACGTTGGTGTGGTTGTTGATGTCTTCGAGGACCACGACCCGGCGCGCGGCCGCGAGCACCTCGGCCGCCGCCGGCGCCGCACGCCGGTGAAACGACGCCAGCATGCCACGGTGTACATGGAAACCGGTCACCTTTTCCAGCACGTCCTGGCTCGCGGCGTAGACCGGCGCGTCACCGAGGTCGGCGATCTGCCCGACGCGTTTCTCGTCGACGAGGTAGGACCTGGGCTGGTAACCGGCCCGCAGCGCGCGCCGCAGCACCAGCTCGCCCTCGGCGATGAAGAGCCCGTGCGGCGGCTCCCAACGGGTGCGCAGCTCGACGTCGGTGAGCGCGCGGTAGTCCGCGATCCGCTCGTCGTGCGGGTCGGTGATCAGCTCCACACGGTCGATTGTCGCAGTGCTTCATGGTTCGCTCGGTCGTGCGGCGCCGATGGGGCGACGCCTTCCCTCGCTCACTCTGTCAAGGGGTGAGTGGCGGCGCGGGCGGCTACCGCGCGGGCGCCGGCCGAGGCGGCCGCCTCGGCGGCGGCGTTGCGGGGCGGTGCCGGCATCAGGTTGCCGGCCGTCCAGGCCATGCCGATGCCGGCGGCCAGTACGAAGATCGCCCCGACCGTCTGGAGCGGACCGATCAGCAGTCCTCCGACGCCCAGCATCGGGCCGGCCACCATCAGCAGCACGCCGTCACCCTTGGTGAAGAGCTTCGAGCGCGCCACCGCCCAGCCGGCGAGCACCCAGCCGAGGCTGTACACGCCGGCACCGACCAGCGCCAAGCGGCGCGCGTCCCACCCGTACACCGGCGTGTCCGGCGGTAGCGCGGCGAACGGGAGCAGCAGCGCGATGCCGGTCATGCCGATCAGCAGCCCGGCCGCCGCGCTGCGCCGGCTGCGCGCGGCGGCGAGCTGGCTGGCGATGGCGAGCAGCGCGAGCAGTCCGAGCCAGGTCGCCACCACCCAGCCGATCAGGTGCAGGATCCGGCCGTTGGCCAGATATGGCGCTGGTCCGCCGCCGTCCATCCGGCCGAACGTGATCCCGCCGAACACCACCGCGTACGCGGGCAGCGTCCACATGAGTGCGCGGCCGAGCCGGCGCACCGACCACGCCCACGTCACGTTGGTGGGTGGGCCGTCCCGGGACACCGTCGGGACGGTGCGGGACGGTGCCGCGCGGGTCGTCGGACCGGCTGGGCGGGTGTGCTTCGCCGCGTTTGTCATGGGCAGACCACCTTCCGCCCGGCCGGAACGCACCGGCGCCCCGGCACCGCCTGATCCATTTGATCGTGGCAGGTGCCGGGGCGCGATGTGGACGGTTCAGATTATTCAGGCGTGTTCCGGCTTGGTGTCCTCGGTGCCGAGCAGGCTCGACGGCGATAGCGGGTTGGGTGCCGGCAGTCCGCGCGGCCGCTGCCCCGTCTTGCCGCTGGCCTGCCGCTCGGCTTCGTGCACCTCTTGCTGGACCTCCTGTGCGGCGTCCGCCGCGGACTGGGCCGCCTCGGCCGCCTCGCGCTCGACCGCACTCGCGTCGAGTACGGACTCGGGTGTGTCGTCGGCCGTCGCGGCGAGGCCCCCGAGCGCGCCACCGAGTCCTTCGAGGGCCTTGGTGAGCTCGGCTGGCACGATCCACACCTTGCTGGCCTGGCCGTTGGCGATCTGCGGCAACGCCTGCAGGTACTGGTAAGCCAGCACCTTCTGACTGGGGTTGGCGGTGTGGATCGCGTCGAACACCATGCGGATCGCCTTGGCCTGGCCTTCGGCCTGGAGGATCCGCGACTGCCGGTCGCCGTCGGCCCGCAGCACCGCGCCCTGCTTGTCACCCTCGGCGTTGAGGATCTGTGCCTGCTTCTGCCCCTCGGCGGTGAGGATCGTCGCCCGCCGCTCGCGCTCGGCGCGCATCTGCTTCTCCATCGAGTCGCGGATGCTCGGCGGCGGTTCGATCGCCTTGATCTCCACCCGGGTCACCTTGACGCCCCAGCGGCCGGTGGTCTCGTCGAGCACGCCGGACAGGTGCCGGTTGATCTCCTCGCGGCTGGTGAGCGCCTTTTCCAGGTCGAGCGAGCCGATCACGTTACGCAGCGTGGTGACGGTGAGCTGCTCGATGGCCTGGAGGAAGTTGGCGATCTCGTACGTCGCCTTCACCGGGTCGATCACCTTGAAGTAGAGGACGGTGTCGATCGAGACCACGAGGTTGTCCGAGGTGATCACCGGCTGGGGCGGAAAGCTGACCACCTGCTCGCGCAGGTCCACTTTGGTGCGCACCGAGTCGACGAACGGCACCAGCACATTCAGACCCGGCCGCAGCGTCCGCTGGTACTTGCCGAGCCGCTCCACCACGAAGTTGCGCTGCTGCGGCACGATCCGCACCGACCGGACCAGGGTTATCACCACGAACAGGGCGATCAGGCCCACTACGAGCGCTATCACTAACTCCATCTCAGCTCCCCGGTTAAATGTCCCGCCATACCATGGCGGTGGCGCCCCGCACCTCTATGACCCGTACCCGCTCGCCCGCTTCGAGCACCTGCGTGCCGTCGTAGGCGCGCGCGCTCCACAGTTCACCGTCGATCTTGACCAAACCGTGCTCGGCGTCGACCTGCTCCAGCACCAGGCCGGTCGAGCCCTCGATGGCTTCGACGCCCATCGGTGTCTCGCCGGACTCCAGCGCCGACTGCCGGTGACGCTTGATGACCGGCCGGACGGCGACCAGCGCGAGGGCGGACACCACCGCGAAGACGACGGCCTGGACCGCCACACCCGCCCCGAGACCCGCCGCGATGGCAGCCGCGAAGGCACCCGCCGAGAGCATGATGAGGACGAACGTAAACGTGAACATCTCGGCGACAGCGAGCACCACGCCTAGAACGATCCAGAAAACGGCATCCACACCCCGATCGTGTCACGCTCGCGCACGTACAGCGAGCAGCGGAACGGTAACGTCGGCGCTCCGAGCGCGTTGACCCCTATCAGGGAGGTACCGAATCGTGTCGTTGCTGCCTTCGTTGCTGCCCGCGACCGCCCGACAGATCGACGTGCTCGTCGCCGAGGCCCAGTCGGTCGGGCGGGCGCCCTCGCTGGTGGCAGGCGTGGTTCGCGACGGCAAGCTGGAGTACTTCACCGGTGCCGGGGAGCACCCGCACCCGGACGCCGGGGTGCAGTACCGGATCGGCTCGATCTCCAAGACGATGACCGCCGTACTGGTCATGCAACTGCGCGACGAGGGCCGGCTCGCGCTCGACGACCTGCTGTACCGGCACCTGCCCGGCACGCCCGTGGGCGGCGTGACGCTGCGCCAGCTGCTCGGGCACGCCGCCGGGCTCCAGCGCGAGCCGGACAGCCCCGGCTGGTGGGAGCGCACCGAGGGCAGCGACGTCGACACGCTGCTCGCCGGGCTGACCGCCGACAAGCTCGCGTTCCCGCCGCACCGCACGTACCACTACTCCAACCTGGCGTACGGGTTGCTCGGTGCCGTGCTGGAGCGCATCACCGGACGGCGCTGGATCGAGCTGCTCACCGACCGGCTGCTCGCGCCGCTCGGCATGAACCGCACGACGTACCACCCGGAGGAGCCGTTCGCACGCGGGTACGTGGTGCACCCGTGGCACGGCACGCTGCACGAGGAGCCGCGCACGGACACCGGGGCCATGGCGCCCGCCGGGCAGCTCTGGTCGACGGCGGCCGACCTGGCCAAGTGGGCCGCGTTCCTCGCCGACCCGTCGCCCGATCTGCTCGCGCCCGACACGCTCACCGAGATGTGCGCGCCCGTCGTGATGAGCGACCTCGACTCGTGGACCTCCGGCCACGGCCTCGGCCCCGAGCTGTACCGGGTCGGCGAGCGGGTGCTGGTCGGGCACGGCGGCTCGATGCCCGGGTACGTGTCCACGCTGGTCGTGCATAGGCCGTCCCGCACGGGCGTCGTGGCGTACGCCAACGCGTACGGTGTGCCGCTGGCCGTGGGCCGGGCGATCCTCACGACCGTGCTGGACCGCGAGCCGGTGCCGGCGGTCCCCGGGTGGCGCCCGTCCGCCCCACCGCCGCCGGAGGCGGCCGAACTGTGCGGGCAGTGGTGGTGGATGGGGCTGGCGCACGAGGCGTCGTGGGACGGGGCGACGGGCGAGTTGGTCGTCGTACGGAGCGGGCGGGCGCCATGGCGGTTCGCGCCTGCCGGGACCGACCAGTGGCGTGGCCGGTCAGGCAACAACGACGGCGAGACGCTGCGGGTCCGGCGGGACGCGAATGGGGCGGTTGAAGCCCTCGATATCGCGACATTTGTGTTCAGTCGCGATCCGCACCGACTTGCCTGAATTAAGCCTTTCAGCTAATCCACAGCTTCACCACAGTTACCGTCCAGGGTGGCCCACCATGCTGTCCGCCATGAAGATGAACGCTCAACCAAGCGTAGTCGCCCGCCGCACCGTGCTTGCCGCCGGCGCCGTCGGTACGGTCAGCCTGGTGGCGGCGTGCGGGTCCGACGATTCCGGTGACTCCGCTTCCACCTCGCCCGGTTCCACCACGGCCACCTCGGCGGCGCCGTCCGCCTCCGCCTCCGCGGACTCCGGTTCATCCGGCTCGAACGCGCTCGCCAGCACCAGCGAGATCCCCGTCGGCAGCGGCAAGATCTTCGCGGACGAGAAGGTCGTCGTCACGCAGCCCAGCCAGGGGGACTTCAAGGCGTTCAGCGCCCTCTGCACGCACCAGGGCTGCCTGGTGTCCAAAATCGACAGCAGCGCCATCACCTGTACCTGCCACCAGAGCACCTTCTCGCTGGAGGACGGCTCGGTGCTGGGCGGCCCGGCGAAGTCGGCCCTGCCCGCGGCGAACATCGCCGTGACCGGCACCGACATCACCCTCGCGTAGCCCTCAGGAGGGCGTCTGCGGGACGGTGACGAAGTCGATGAGGCGCTCCATCGCGTTGATCAGCGGCGTTTCCACATCGTGGTACGAGTTCACTGTGGACAGGATGCGCCGCCACATGTCAGCCGGATGCGCCACACCCAGTGCCCGGCAGACGCCCTCCTTCCACGGCTGACCCGGCGGCACCACCGGCCACTCCCGCAGGCCCAGCCGCGCCGGCTTCACCGCCTGCCAGACATCCACGTACGGATGGCCGGTCACCAGTACGTACGGCGAGGTGACCGCGGCCACGATCCGGCTCTCCTTCGAGCCCGCGACCAGGTGGTCGACCAGTACGCCAAGACGCCGCTGCGGGCTCGGTGAGAAATCGCGCACCGCCGCGGAGAGCTCGTCGATGCCGTCCAGCGGCTCCACCACCACGCCCTCGACGCGCAGGTCGTCGCCCCAGATCCGTTCCACCAGCGCGGCGTCGTGCACGCCTTCCACCCAGATACGGCTCGCCTTCGCCACCTGCGCGCGAACCCCGTCGACCGCGACCGAGCCGGAGGCGGTGCGTCGCCGGGCTTCCTGCCTTGGTGTCGCGGATGGACGGCGCAGCGTCACCGGCTGGCCATCGAGCAGAAACCCGGCCGGTTCCAGCGGAAAGTTCCGCCGCTTGCCGTACCTGTCCTCCAGCACCACCGCGCCGTACTCGAATCCCACCACCGCGCCGCAGAACCCCGAGTCGGCGTCCTCCACCACGAGGTCCATGTCGGCGTCGACCTCGGGAATCTTCTTGCGCCGGCGCCAATTGCCGGCGAGCACGTCCTCCCCATACATGAATCGGACGCTAGCGCCGCGGGTACGCGGGACCGCGCAGACGCGCCGCAACCGAGACAGGGCAGCGGGCAGCACGTACTCTTGCCGCATGTTCCCCGCAGCAGCGGCGACGTTGGCGGCGCGCCGGTCCAGCCGGTTCGCCGCGTGGGTTCGTGCGTGGCGCGCCGGCCTCGTGCCGTACGACGAGGTCGCCGAAGAAATCGCCGGTGACGAGGAGCACCTGGTCGCCGACGCACCCGGCACGTGGACCGACGTGCCGCTCGGCGACGCGCTCCCGGCACTGTCCAAGTTGAGCCCCGACGACATCCGGCTCGCGCTGCCCGCCCCGGGCGACCCGCGCGGCCTGCCCGCCCGCGCTAGCGGAGCGAACGCCAGCCAGCCGAGCCCGTTCACAGGCGCGGCGCTCGTCGCGGGAGAAGCCGTCGTGGCGCGCGGCCTCGGCTTCATCCCCGAGGTGCGCACCCACACCTCCGGCTCCGGCGTGACGTTCGAAACCGTGCTGTGGCGCGTGTATCCGCTGCCCGACGCCCCGCTCCCCCTGGGCGACCTGACAGCCGCCGAGGCCGAGGCCGACCTGTCCGCCGCCCTCGCCGAAGCCACCGCCGCCCTCACCCGGCTCGACGTGGCGCAGTGGCGCCCCGAGCTGGCCGGCGCCCTCGCCGCCCTCCGCCGCCCCGACGCCGGCATCGATCTGCCACCTGGCTTCGACCCGCGGGCGCGGCGCCTGTTCGCCCGTGCCAGCGTCCTCGACCGCGTGCTGGCCCTGGCTGAGCACGCGGCTCCGGGCGGCGCGGTAAACGGCTACGAGGCCCAACAACGCGACGCCGCCCTCCGCCCCCTGACGACAGCCTGCCGTCGCGCCCTCGTAGCAGCCTGCAACTCCCCCTTACGCCCCGAGTAACCCTCCCCACTACGCGCGTCCTCTCCCGCCCCCGCAGCCGCGCCCCCGCCGCCGCGCGGCCCCTCTCGCCGCCGATCAAGGGCGAATGCACGTGCTTTGATCTCTTTTCCACGTGCATTTGCCCTTGATCGATACGAATGCCCTTGATCGGCGTCACCGCGAGGGCGCCGATCACACAAAGCCGCACGCTCGCGCCGGGGCGGGGCGGGGCGGGCAATCTCGGCGGATATCTGCGGCTTCAACACCGGCCAGCGCAAATCTTCGAAGCTGCGCGCCGACCGCAAGCGCGGATAGCGGCGGCGCATCCAGGTTGACTCCTTGCAATGTCAAGTTTCTGAGAAAGCACGGGCCCGGCCTCTACGTGCTAACAACCCAGGCCGTGCCGTTACAGGCATTCACCGACGAAATGAAGGAGCGGCTATTGGCGAAAGCGAGCCGAGGGAATCGTGGACAATGTTCGATTGCCACACCCCGTAAGGCGCGAAACCCGACCCCGCCCGCCAGAAGGCGACCAGGTTCACTTCCAGGCGCTAACGCACCTGGCTCAGCAGCATCAAGCCGACCGGGTCAGATCTCGTCCAACAGATCGACGACGGAATTGATGATGCGGGACGGGCGGTACGGATAGCGCTCGGCCTCCACACGAGAACTGATCCCCGTCAACACCAGGATCGTCTCCAACCCAGCCTCCAACCCGCACAACACATCGGTGTCCATCCGATCGCCGATCATCGCGGTCGTCTCGGAATGTGCCTCGATCGTATTGAGCGCCGACCGCATCATCATCGGGTTCGGTTTGCCGACGAAGTACGGCTCGACCCCGGTCGCCTTGGAAATCATGGCGGCCACCGAACCAGCCGCCGGCAGCGCGCCCTCGATCGACGGCCCGGTCGGATCGGGGTTCGTACAGATGAACCGCGCCCCACCGTTGATCAGCCGGACCGCCTTGGTGATCGCCTCGAAGCTGTACGTGCGGGTCTCCCCCAGCACCACATAGTCGGGCTCGAAGTCGGTCAGGATGTATCCGACAGCGTGCATCGCGGTCGTCAGCCCGGCCTCGCCGATGACGTACGCGGTGCCGCCCGGCCGCTGGTCGGCGAGGAACTGCGCGGTGGCGAGCGCCGCCGTCCAGATGGCGTGCTCGGGCACCTCGAAGCCCATCCGGGTCAGCCGCGCCTGTAGGTCGCGCGGCGTGTAGATGGAGTTGTTGGTCAGCACCAGGAACGGCTTGCCGGATGCCCGGAGCCGGTTGATGAACTCGGGTGCGCCAGGCACCGGCTGCCCCTCGTGGACCAGCACCCCGTCCATGTCGGTGAGCCAGCTCTCCACCGGCTTACGGCGGTCCGTCACGAGCGGCCTCCCAAACAGCACCCAGCTTGACATGTGTCCCGAACCGGCAGCGTACCCGCGTTCACCTGCTCGCTCACAAGATCGTGCACCATCGCCACGAAGCGGGGGTCGGTGCCGGGGGTGCCGGCGCGGGCGTACGCCATGCCGAGCTGCCGCGCGGTGTCGGCGGCCTCGTTGTCGAGGTCCCAGATCACCTCGAGGTGGTCGGAGACGAACCCGATCGGGCTGACGACGACGCCCGTGACGCCCTTCTCGGCGACCGCGCGGAGATGGTCGTTGATGTCCGGCTCCAGCCACGGCACGTGCGGCGGCCCGCTGCGGCTCTGCCACACCAGATCCCATGGCAGCTCGGGCGCCCCAAGCGACGCCACCAGCCCGGCGGTTTCATGCAACTGCTTCTCGTAAAGCCCTCCGGATGGACCGGCGGACGCAGCCATCGACGCCGGGATCGAGTGGGCGGTGAAGACCAGCCGCACGTCGCCGCCAGGAGGCAAGGTGGCGCGCGCCTGCCGTACCGCGTCGGCGTGCGGCTCGACGAAGCCCGGGTGGTCGTGGAAGTGCCGCAGCTTCTCGATGACCGGCGCGTCGGGCCCGACCGCCGCCCGCGCCGCCGCGATGTCCTCCAGGTACTGGCGGCACGACGAGTACCCGCCGTACGCGCTCGTCACGAACGCCAGCGCGCGCCGCACGCCGTCGTCGCGCATCTGCGCGACGGTGTCGGCGAGCATGGGATGCCAGTTCCGATTGCCCCAATAGACCGGAACGTCGGAACCGGAACGAAGAGCCGCGAGCAGGTCGCGGCACTGCTGGTTGATCGGGGACACCCCACCGAAGTGCTCGTAGTGCTCCGCCACCTCGGCCAGCCGCTCCGGCGGCACGTTTCGGCCGCGGGTCACGTTTGCGAGGAAGGGCAGCACGTCGTCGGGGTGTTCCGGCCCACCGAACGACACCAGCAGCAACGCGTCGTACGCCATGCTCCTATCCTGCCCTAGGGCCTGCATCAAGGTGGGTGACCAGGCTGCGGCGGACCCAGGTCCTATGCACCGACCGCGTGGAATCCCCCGTCGACGTGAATGATCTCGCCGGTCGTGGCGGGAAACCAGTCGGACAGCAGCGCCAGGCACGCCTTCGCCGCCGACTCCTGGTCGCCGAGGTCCCAGCCGAGCGGCGCGCGCTTGACCCACTCGTCCTCGAACTGCTCGAAGCCCGGGATCGACTTGGCCGCCATCGTGCGCAGCGGGCCGGCGGAGACAAGGTTGCTGCGGATGCCCTGGCCGCCGAGGTGCAGCGCGAGGTAGCGCGACGCCGACTCCAGGCCCGCCTTCGCGACACCCATCCAGTCGTACACCGGCCAGGCCAGCTGCGCGTCGAAGGTGAGGCCGACGAACGCGCCGCCGGGGCCCATCAGCGGCAGCACCGCCGAGGCCAGGCTCTTGTAGGAGTACGTCGACACGTGCAGCGCGGTGGCCACGTCTTCCCACGGCGCCGTCATGAACCCGCCACCGAGGCAGCTCTGCGGCGCGAATCCGATCGAGTGCACGACGCCGTCCAGCCCGTCGACGTGCTCGCGTACCTTGTCGGCGAGCCCGGCCAGGTGCTCTTCGTTCTGCACGTCGAGCTCGATGACCGGTGCCGCGTCGGGCAGCCGCTTGGCGATCCGCTCGACCAGCGACAGCCGGCCGAACCCGGTCAGTACGACCGTGGCGCCCTGCTCCTGCGCGAGCTTCGCGACCGAAAACGCGATCGACTGGTCGGTGATGATCCCGGTGACGAGCAGCCGCTTACCGGCCAGCAGTCCAGACAACTCGAAACCCCTCCAAAGAGTCAGTGCCCCATGCCCAAGCCGCCGTCGACCGGGATGACCGCCCCGGAGACGTACCCGGCAGCGTCGCCGGCCAGCCAGGTGACCACGCCGGCCACCTCGTCCGCGACGGCGAACCGCCCCGCCGGGATCGCCTTCAGGTACTCGGCCTTGCGCTCCTCCGGCAGTGCGGCCGTCATGTCCGTCTCGACGAAGCCGGGCGCCACCACGTTGGCGGTGATGTTACGGCTGCCCAGCTCGCGGGTGATCGACCGGGCGACGCCCACCAGGCCGGCCTTGCTGGCCGCGTAGTTGACCTGCCCCGCCGAGCCGTACAGCCCGACCACTGACGAGATGAAAATCATCCGCCCCCAGCGCGCGCGCAGCATCTTCGTCGCCGCGCGCTTGGCCACCCGGTACGACCCGGTCAGGTTGGTATCGAGGACCCGCGTGAACTGCTCCTCCGACATCCGCAGCAGCAGCGTGTCGTCGGTGATCCCGGCGTTCGCCACCAGCACCTCGACCGGTCCCAGCTCTGCCTCGATCGCGGTGAAGGCCGCGTCGACCGACGCCGTGTCCGTGATGTCGCACTGGACCCCGAACAGCCCCTCGGGCGCCCCGGAACCCCGGTGCGTGACGGCCACCCGGTCGCCCTGCTTCGCGAACGCCTGGGCGATCGCCAGCCCGATCCCCCGGTTGCCGCCGGTCACCAGCACCGTGCGCGACATGTGTCCCCCTACGTCGTGTGGGCGTGCCGCACAGACATTACCGGGGTATGACGTCGTGGTTGGCACCCTGGTAGCACGCCTGCGCCGGTCACCGCCCGTAGCCTGCCACCGTGGGATCGATCCTCCGCACCGCGTGGCACGGGCTGCGCCGCACCCTCGCCGGCCCCGACTACTCGCCGATCCGCGTAGGGCCGCGCTGGCGGCGACTAGCGGGGCTGGGCGTGGCCTTGGTCGTCGCCCTCGGCATCATCACCGCCCAGTACCTGAACGACGACCGCCGGCTGCCGATGGCCGCCGCGGTGGTGATCGCCGCGCTCGCCGTGCTGCCGCTGCTCCTCCTGCTATCCCGGCCGCTCGTGGCCTGGCGGCTGATGATCGTGGCCCAGTTGTTCGGCGCGTTCAACAGCGGCCTGTACGACGGCTGGCCCTGGGCGCCCAGTCAGATCGTGATCAGCCTCGTGGTGGTGCTGGTCGTCGCCGCCCGAGTCGACGGCCAGGTCGCGGTGTGGATGGGCGTGATCACACTGATCCCGGTCTGGATCTTCGTGCAGCCAAGCAACCAGGCCGGGGTCGCGCTGCTTTACACCGTCGTGGTCGTGGTCGGTGACCTGATCGGGCGGAATGCCCGGATCAAGCGGGCGCTCACCGAGCAGTCCGAGGTCAGCGAGTTGGAGAAGGCCCGCCGCGCGGTGCTGGAGGAGCGCGCCCGGATCGCACGCGAGCTGCACGACGTCGTCGCCCACCACATGTCGATGATCGCCGTACAGGCCGAGACCGCCCCCTACCGCCTCGGTGACCTGCCCGACCCGGTGCGCGACGAGTTCAGCGGGATCGCGGGGGCGGCGCGCGGCGCGCTGACCGAGATGCGCCGGCTGCTGGGCGTGCTTCGCAGCGACGCCGCCGAGCCGCTCAAGGCGCCGCAGCCGGGCCTCACCGACCTGCCCGAGCTCGTCGCCACCGCCCGCCGCGCCGGCGTCGAGATCGAGCTTGACGCCGCCGGCGGCCCCGAACCACCCGAGCCGGTCGGCCTTGCCGCGTACCGCATCGTGCAGGAGGCGCTCGCCAACGCCACCCGCCACGCGCCCGGCGCCCCGGTACGCGTGGAAATCCGCCCCTGGAGCCGTCAGCTCCTCATCCGCGTCCACAATGGACCATCTGCCCAGCCGGCGACCGATGCCACGAGTGAGGGACATGGGTTGACGGGGATGCGGGAGCGGGCGGTGCTGCTCGGCGGTGAGTTCGAGGCGGCGCCGACGGCCGAAGGCGGCTTCGAGGTCGACGCTCGGCTACCCTACGACCAGACATGATCCGGGTACTCATCGCCGACGACCAGGCAATGGTGCGGCAGGGCTTCGGGGCCCTGCTGGCGGCGCAGCACGACCTGCTCGTGGTCGGCGACGCGGCCAACGGCGCAGACGCGGTCACCGCCGCGCGCCGCCTCGACCCCGACGTCGTGCTCATGGACGTGCGTATGCCGGTCCTCGACGGCTTGGAGGCGACCCGGCGCCTGATCGGCCACCGCCCGCCCGGCAGCGAACGCCCGCGCGTGCTGATCCTGACCACGTTCGACCTCGACGACTACGTCTACGAGGCGCTGCGGGCCGGCGCGAGCGGCTTCCTGCTCAAGGACGCGCCCGCCGCCGATCTCGTCCAGGCGGTGCGGGTCGTCGCGGCCGGCGAGGCGCTTCTCGCGCCGTCGGTGACGCGGCGGCTGATCGCCGAGTTCGCCGCACGCCCCAGCCGCGACCGGCCCCGCCCCACGGCGCTCAACGCGCTCACCCCGCGCGAAACCGAGGTGCTGCGGCTGATCGCACGTGGACGGTCCAATGCGGAGATAGCCGCCGAGCTCGTGGTGGCCGAGCAGACCGTGAAGACCCACATTGGACGCATCCTCGCCAAGCTCAACCTGCGCGACCGGGCGCAGGCGGTGGTGCTGGCGTACGAAACGGGTCTGGTCGCGGTCGGCGAGTAGTCCTCCGCCGGCGCGTCGCGTGGCAGGCTACGACCGGACGGCCTGCCGTAAGTGGCCGCACGGCTGGCATGGCTACCGGCCTTCGGGGTGATTTTCGTTGCCGCGTGCCGGCTCTGGTCACGTCATGGGTATACGATGTCGGACGGTTCTGAGCCCGGACGACCTTTGGAGGTGATCGCTGTGCGAGATAGCGATCCCCCCAGTCATAGCCGGGCCGCGCGCCCTCCCATCTAAGCCACCCGGTTTCGACCGGGCGTGCCTTCGTGCCCTGTCGCCACGGGAGATCCGCCATGAACCGCTACTTCGCTCCTCTGGGCTTCACGCTCGCCGCCGTCTGGGTCGTCGTCCTCTTCGTCCTCGTCTGACGCCCCCAACACCAGCACCGGTACCACCGCGTCGGCGTACTCATGCGGCGATGCGGTGAGCACGACCCCGCGGACTGCCCACGCTTCCCGAATCACGTGCACCCTCGGGCTGGAACCCGATCGCTGCGCGGCGATCAAGGGACATCGCATCGATCAAGGGCAAACGCACGTGGAAAGAGATCGAACCACGTGCGTTTGCCCTTGATCGGCGCGGAAGGAGGCTTTTATGGCAGGCGGCTCGTCCAGAGCAGGCTCATTGCGCCTGCCGCCAATGCGAACAGTAGGGCGAAGCCGGCGTACCACTGGGTTACTTCGCGGGGCTGGATGCGGTGGCCGATGGAGCTGCCCATGTCTTCGTAGACCTGCTTGAGCTCGCTCACCGTTGCCGCCTCGTAGAAGAAGCCGCGCGTGGTCTCGGCGAGTTCGGCGAGCGCGAGCCGGTCGACCGGTACCGGCTGGAGCTGGCCACCGATGTCGACGACGCCCGCGTCCGTGCCGAACGCGATCGTCGACACGGGCACGTTGGCGGACGCCGCCGCCGCGCCGGCCTCTTCGACCGAGCGGCCGGACGTGCGGTAGCCGTCGGAGAGCAGCACGATGCGGGCCGGCGGCGCACCGGCGGCGCCGTCGGCCGGCACCGAGCGGATGGCCTCCAGGCAGGTGAAGACGGCCTCGCCGGTGGCGGTGGCCTCGGCCAGGGTGAGCCCGTCGATGGCGGACAGCACGGACGGGCGGTCCTTGGTCGGTGGCACCAGCACGTTGGCCGACTTGGCGAACGACACCAGGCCCAGGTTGTAGGTCGCGGGCAGCTCGGAGACGAACTGCTTGGCCGCCTCCTGCGCGGCCTCGATGCGGCTGGGCGCCACGTCGTCGGCCTCCATCGACAGTGACACGTCGATGGCGAGCATGATGGTGGCGCGCTCCAGCGGCTCCTCGCGGTCGACGGAGGGACGGGCCATGGCGGTGGCCAGCGCGAGCAGCGAGAGCAGGAACGCGACAGCGGCCACGTGCCGGCGCCAGCCGAGGCCCTTGGGCGCGAGCGTGCGCAGCATGTCGACGTTGGTGAAGCGGATGGCGTACTGCCGGCGCCGGAACTGGCGCCACACGTACGCGGCGGCGATGGCCAGTACCGGGAGGAGCGCCAGCAACCACCACGGTTGCAGAAAACGGATCATCGCGTGGTTCCTCGGGTGCGTGCGTGCCGCTGGGCGGCGACGAACCGGACCATGTCCAGCAACCAGTCTGAGTCGGTGCGCAGTCGTAGGTGTGCCGCGCCCGCGCCGCGCAGCGCCTGGGCGATGGCCGCCCGCTGTACGGCGGCGGCCTCGGCGTACCGGCGGCGCAGCTTGGGGTCGGCGGTCTGCACCTCGTGCAGCGCGCCGCTTTCGGGGTCGACGAGGGTGAGTACGCCGACGTCGGGCAGGTCGAGCTCGCGGGGGTCGACGATCTCGATCGCGAGCACGTCGTGGCGCACCGCGAGCTTGCGCATGGGCCGGGCCCACTGCTCGGTCGCCACGAGGAAGTCGGAGATGACGACCGCGACACCTCGCCGCCGGGGTGGGCGGTTGAGCCGCTCGATCAGGGCGCCGAGGTCGCCGCGTCCGGGTTTCACCTGGGTACGGGCGATGGCGCGCAGCAGCCCCTGCGCCTCTTTGCGACCGGGGCGGGCCGGCAGCCGTACCGTCTCCGCGCCCGTGCCGACGACCGCGCCGATGCGGTTGCCGCCGCGCACGGTCAGGTAGGTGAGCGCGGTGGCGGCGGCGATGGCGACCTCACGCTTGAGGTACTTGGCGGTGCCGAACTCCAGGCTGGCCGACAGGTCGACGGCCAGCCACGTCTCCAACTCGCGGTCGGCGACCGTGCGGCGCACGTGCGGGAGCGTGGTGCGGGCGGTGACCGGCCAGTCCATGCGCCGCACGTCGTCGCCGGGCCGGTACTCCCGGGACTCCCCCGCCTCGCTGCCCGGCCCTGGCAGCAACCCTACGTAGTCACCCTGCAACAGCCCGTCAAGCTTGCGGGTGACGAGGAGTTGGAGCCGGGAGAGGACGGCGTCCGCCCGCGCCGTCGTCTGGGCGTCCAGGGGACTCATGGAAGCTTGCCGGGCCAGGCGCCCGCGGGCTGCGGCGCGCCCGTACCCACGCCCGCGGGCGGCGCCGACGGCTGGGCGGCCTGTGCGGCCGCGCTCTGCCGGGGCGCCACGCTGGGCATCGGCACGTTGGCCATCACGCGGGCGACGATGTGGTCGGCGGGGATGTCGTCGGCGAGCGCGTCGTAGCTGAGCACCAGCCGGTGCCGGAGGATGTCAGGCGCGATGTCCTGCAGGTCCTGCGGGAGCGCGTAGTCGCGGCCGCGCATCAGGGCGAGCGCGCGGGTGGCGCGCACGATGCCGAGCGAGGCGCGCGGGCTGGCGCCGTACTGGATCAGCTGCGCGACGTCGGGAATGCCGTGCTCGGCGGGGGCGCGGGTGGCCAGGACGAGTCGCACGGTGTAGTCGACCAGCGCGTTGTGCACGAACACCTGGTCGGCCTTGCGCTGCAGCGCAAGCAGCTCGGTGGGCGTGAAGACCGGGTTAGGCTCGGGCGCGCTGACGCCCATCCGGTACACGATCTCGCGCTCCTCGGCGTCCGTCGGGTACCCAACGAGGATCTTCATGAGGAACCGGTCGCGCTGCGCCTCCGGCAGGGGGTAGACGCCCTCCTGCTCGATCGGGTTCTGGGTGGCCATGACGAGGAACGGGTTGGGCACCTCGTGTGTCTCGCCGCCGATGGACACCTGCTGCTCCGACATGACCTCCAGCAGGGCCGACTGCACCTTGGCCGGTGCCCGGTTGATCTCGTCGGCGAGTAGGAAGTTCACGAAAACCGGGCCCAGCTCGACGTCGAATTTTTCGGTCGACTGTCGATAGATACGGGTACCCACGATGTCGGCCGGCACCAGGTCGGGGGTGAACTGCACGCGGGCGAAGGTGCCGCCGACGACCTTGGCGATGGTCTCGACGGCGAGCGTCTTGGCCACGCCGGGCACGCCCTCCAGCAGGCAGTGGCCGCGCGCCAACAGCGCGACGAACATCCGCTCGACCATGCGGTCTTGCCCGACGATCACGCGCTTGACCTCGAACAACGCGCGTTCGAGCGTGGTTGCGTCTTCGGCGGGGGTGGTGCTCGGAGCCAGCGGTTCGGCGGACGGCTCAGGGTTTACGGGCGTGCTCGGCTGGGCCACCGGTCCTCCACTGCGGTGCGGCGTCATCGACGGGGCGTGCACTCGGGTGGCGGGGCGCCGCCCCGCCTTGCCTACCCAAGACTTACACGCCCAGCTAACCAGCCGCCGGAAATCCGGGCACCGCCGGGCGCGGGGTGGCGAAACCCAACGCGCGAACGGCGCGCCGGAACTGGCCAAACAGGCACGGCGTACGGGTAGACAGGGAGGGGTTTTGCGCGTGTACCATTCAGCCGTCGCCGGGCGGCTTCCCCCGTGGCCGCCCGGCGCTCTAACTCTCACCGTGCCGCCTACACTTCAGCCGTGAAGTGTTCCGCTCGCGGCTGCCGGGAGCCCGCCATCTGGGCCCTGAGGTGGAACAATCCCAAGCTGCACGAGCCCGAGCGGCGCAAGACGTGGCTCGCCTGTGAGGCTCACCGTGAGTCGCTGGGCGAGTTCCTCAGTGTTCGCGGGTTCCTGCGCGAGGTGGAAGAGCACCCGGGAACGTAGCCTGAACGGGTGACCCAAAGGGAAGCACCCATCGACGCGCTCGAACCATGGCCGGACACCGTCGACTGGCGCCCCGTCTCCCGAGACCTCATCTGGGTCGAGCTGATCCGCGTGGGCATCGGCGCTCTCGTGGTCGCCACCGGTTTGGGCGTCGGGTTGGCGCTGACCGGCCACTGGCTCTTCGGCGCCGGGCTGGCGCTGGTCGCGGTCTTACTGGTGTGGGACGCGATCGTCAGCGTGCGGTCGGTGCGCTCCTGGGGATACGCCGAGCGCGACCACGACCTGCTGGTGCGGCACGGGCTGCTGATCCGCCGGCTGTCGATCGTGCCGTACGCGCGGATGCAGTTCGTCGACGTGACCGCCGGACCGCTGGAGCGCCTCTTCGACCTGGCGACGGTGCAACTGCACACCGCCGCCGCGGCGAGCGACGCGAAGGTGCCCGGCCTGCGCCCGCCGGAGGCGGCCCGGCTGCGCGACCGGCTCACCGCGCTCGGCGAGGATCGGGCGGAGGGCCTGTGAGAACCCTGCCAACTGGCGCTCGCTCCGCGAGCGCGGGTCATGCGCCCTTTGAGCCGCCCGGTAGCCGCCAGTCGCTCCGGTCGCTGCAATCCTGGCCCTCGCTCCGCTCGGGCGGCTCGGGCGACGCGAGCCGCCCTCACAGCTCCCCCCGCTCTGTGGCGGCTGCGGGCGGCGGCGCATGACCGAGCCTGTCCTGGTCGAGCCGAAGAAGCGGCTGCACCCGCTCACGCCGTTGCTGCGGGGCGGCCGGGCGCTCGTGGTGATCATCGCCGCGCTGTCCTGGCAGACCCTCGGCCAGGTGGGTCTGGGCTGGTTCGCCATCATGGTGCTCGCGCTGCTCCTCGGCCAGGTCGTGCTGGGCATCGTGAGCTGGGCAAACACCGGCTACCACGTGGTCGGCCGGGAGCTGCGGATACATGAGGGCCTGCTGTGGCGGCGCACCCGGGCGATCCCGCTGGAGCGCCTCCAGTCCGTCGAGGTGGTCCGCCCGCTGCTCGCCCAGCTCACCGGCCTCGCCGAGCTACGGCTGGAGGTGGTCGGCGGCGGCAAGACCGAGGCGCCGCTGGCGTTCGTGACCGTGTCCGACGCGCTGGCGCTGCGTGAGCGCCTGCTGACCCTGGCGGGGCGCGCCGGCACCGCGACGCCCGCTACCCCGGACACCCCGGCGGTGGCCCCGGTCGAGCAGCCGATCCACGTCGTCGACAACCGCGACCTGCTGGTCAGCCAGTTCCTCACGCCGCAGGCGCTGTTCATGCCGTTCGGCGTGGCGTTCGTGGTGGTCCAGTTCGCGTTCGAGGCGACCTGGTCGTTCATCGCGCTCGCCAGCACGGTCACCGCCATGGCCGGCGTGCTGCTCCAGCCGGTGCGGCGGGTGCTCGTCGACTGGAACTTCCGGATCGCGCGCGGGGAGGCCGGCCTG
The DNA here is from genome assembly GCF_036906915.1 of Micromonospora sp. CPCC 206061. NCBI lineage: Bacteria > Bacillati > Actinomycetota > Actinomycetes > Micromonosporales > Micromonosporaceae > Micromonospora > Micromonospora sp. CPCC 206061. The sequence continues at coordinate 27,857 of NZ_JBAKHX010000029.1, read as the reverse complement.
CGGCTGCGCGGCGGCCTGCTGGAGACCCGCAGCCAGACGATCCCGGTCGACCGCGTCCAGGGGGTGAGCGTGACCTGGCCGCTGCTGTGGCGGCGCAAGCGGTGGCTGCGGATGCGGCTCGACGTGGCCGGCTTCGCCGCGTCGGGCGGCGAGGAGAACAAGGCGTTCGACCGGCTGCTGCCGGTCGGCGACGCGCCGACCAGCGAGCGGGTACTGGCCGAGGTGCTGCCCGATATCGCGCTGACCGGGCTGCCGCTGTCGACGCCGCCGAAACGGGCGCGGTGGTTCCACCCGCTCGCGCTGCCGGTGATCGGGATCGCGCTCACCGACGAGGTCGTCGCGTCGCGAGACGGGCTGCTGACCCGGCAGATGGTCATCGTGCCGTACGCCCGGGTGCAGAGCGTGCGGGTGGTGCAGGGGCCGCTCCAGCGCCGCCTGCGGCTCGCCACGGTGTACGCGGACACGGCCGGCGGGCAGAGCGCCGCCGCCCGCGACCGGGATCTCAGTGAGGCGTGGTGGCTGGCGGCTGAGCTGGCTCGGCGCTCTCGCGAAGCGCGGGCTCGGGTTCCTCAGCTTCGGTTGGCTCAGCTCGGGCAGGCACAGCTCGGGCAGGCACAGCTCGGGCAGGCACAGCTCGGGCCGGCACAGCCGCCGCGGGCGCCGCTCGGCGCGCCGCCCACCACCGCTCCCCCAGTCCCACCGCCAGAAACGTGAGCCCGACGTACGCCCAGCCCACGAGCACGTCCAGCACGTAGTGCTCGCCCGCGTACACCAGGGTGAACGTCATCGCCAGCGGGTACGTCAGCAGCAGGGGCCACCAGCGCTTGCGCACCCGGTTCAGGAAGTACGCCACGACGAACAGGGCGAACGCGGTGTGCAGGGACGGCATCGCGGCCACCGGGTTGGCGGCCACCTGACCGACGTTGAGCAGGTTGCCGGCGCCGTGCATGCCCATCGCCCGCCAGCCGCGGGTGGAGATCCGCACCACGTCGGGCAGCAGCCCGTACTGTGCGGCCCACCACGGCGGGGCGGCCGGGTACAGGAAGTACGTGATCAGGCCGGTCACCGACAGGAACACCCAGCGGCGCATGAACGCGGCCCAGCGCGGCCGTGAGGTGAGCCACAGCACCACGGCGACCGCCAGGGCGACGACGAAGTGGGAGAAGTACACCCAGCTCACCAGCACGTCCCACCAGTGCACCCGGTCCGGGTCGTACAGGTGCTGCTGGAGCCACACGGTGGGCACCTCGCCGCCGGTGGCCCAGCCGAACATCCACCGGTCGAAGGCGACCAGCTCCAGCACGTGCGGGGTGGCGCCGTTGTCCGCGAACCCGCGCGACAGGTTGTAGAGGACCAGCACCAGCACGATCGGCAGCCAGTCGCGCGCGAAGAGCAGGTGGGAGCGCCACGGCTGCCCGATCCGCCAGGCGATCGTCGCGGTCCACAGCCAGCCGAACGCGTACAGCGGGTCGGTGGGCAGGCCGATCAGCAGCCAGCCGGCCGTGAAGGCGGACGCCCAGACCAGCATGGCGATCAACCGGCGCCGCCGTCCGGCCTCGGACAGCGGCGGCGGTGTGTCGGGTGGCGGCGCGCCGGGCGCCGGAGTGATCGTCACGGACATCGGCGTCCAGGTTATGCGACGGGGTGTCGGGGGGTGCCGACCAGGCTGGGCGCGTCACTCATGGTCCGACCGTATCCCGAGCGCCTACGCTTAGCGGATGGAACAGCAGCCGGACCCCGGCTTCGCACCCGGCCTCATGGCCCGCGTGGAGTTGACCGTCACCGACGCCGACACCGCGCAGGCGGTCGGCTCGGGCGACGTGCCGGTGCTGGGCACGCCGCGGGTGCTCGCGCTGGCCGAGGCCGCCACTGTGGCCGCCACCGCCACCCGGATGGCGCCGGGCATGACCACGGTGGGCGTGCGGGTCGAGCTCGACCACAAGGCGCCCACCCCGGTCGGCCGCACGGTCGCCGCCCTGGCCAAGCTCGCCAAGGTCGACGGCCGGCGGCTGCTCTTCGAGGTGGTCGTCATCGACGGCAAGACCACCGTGGCGGAGGGCCGGGTCGAGCGGGTGCTGGTCGACCGCCACACGTTCGTGGAGCGGGCCTTTGCCCAGCCGGGCTGAGTTCGCCGAGGTCGGCGACGACGTCTACGTGCTGCGCTACCCGGTGCTGGACGTCAACGCCACCCTGATCCTCGGCGACGGCGAGGCCATCCTCGTCGACACGCTGGCCACCGAGGCGCAGGCCGGGGAGCTGGCCGTGGCGGTGCGGGCGGTCACGCCGGCGGCGCTCACGATCGTCAACACCCACCACCATTTCGACCACACTTTCGGCAACGCGGTGCTTGCTGACCTTGGGTCGCTCTCCTCTCCACCACGGCCGATCTGGGCGCACGCCAGCGTCGCCGCGCTGTTGCGCGACCGCGCTGAAGCGGTGCGGCGGGAGGCCTACGAGGAAGCCCTGCGGCTCGCGCCATCGATCGCCGAGGAGCTGTTGACGGTACCCATAATGGCGCCGAACGAGACCGTGCGGCACGAGTCCACGCTGGACCTCGGCGGACGTGCCGTGATCTTGTATCACTTCGGCCGTGGGCACACGGACGGCGACCTGGTCGTGCACGTGCCCGACGCCGAGGTGGTGGTGGCCGGCGACCTGGTCGAGGAGGGCGCGGCGCCGTCGTTCGACGACGCGTATCCGCTGGAGTGGCCGGAGACGGTGGCCGCGCTGTTGCGGCTCACCACGCCCTCGACGGCGATCGTGCCGGGCCACGGCGCCGCGGTGGGGCAGAACTTCGTGCGCGGCCAGCACGAGGAGCTGGCCGCGCTGGACTGGGTGATCCGCGACGGGCACGCCGACGGCGCGCCCGCGGAGCACGTCGCGGCGAAGGCCCCGTTCGGCCCGGACGTCGCGCTGGTGGCGGTCCGCCGAGGCTACGCGGAGCTGTCCGGTCGGCTCTGAGCCTGATGCCCTCGCTTCGCTCGGGGTGTTCGCGTGCCTGGAAGCCGTAACATTCGCATCGACGGTCGACTATTGCCGATGTAATCGATTCATGGTGCAATGTCGATGCCGACGGCGTGAGGGCTGACGCGCCGTCGACGTTTGCCGGGTTAGGGCCATGTTGAGAGGCGCGTGCGTCCGAGATCGGACGGTGCGCGAAGCCCGCGTGCCACCGTCTGCATCTCCCTTCCGCGATTCCCACCAACATAAGGGAGACCAAAGGTGAAACTCCTACGCAGAGCTGCGGCAGCCGCCGCGGCCGCTGTCATGGCGGTCGGCGTGCTGACAGTGATCACGCCGGACGCTGCCGACGCGCACGGCGCCGCGATCATTCCGGGCAGCCGTACCCGCCTCTGCTGGCAGGACGGCCTCTCGTCCACCGGCCAGATAATTCCGAACAACCCCGCGTGTCAGGCGGCGGTGGCCCAGGGTGGCGCCAACCCGCTGTACAACTGGTTCGGCGTGCTGCGCTCCGACGCGGCCGGCCGCACGACCGGCTTCGTGCCGGACGGGCAGCTGTGCAGCGGCGGCAACACGACGTTCTCGGCGTACAACCTGGCGCGCACCGACTGGCCGACGACGCACCTCACGGCCGGACGCACGATGGAGTTCCGGTACAGCAACTGGGCCCACCACCCGGGCACGTTCTACTTCTACGTGACCAACAACAACTGGAGCCCGACCAGGCCGCTCGCGTGGAGCGACCTGGAGTCGCAGCCGTTCCTGACGGTGACCAACCCGCCGCAGCGCGGCGCGGTCGGCAGCAACGACGGCCACTACTACTTCAACGGGACGCTGCCGGCGGGTAAGAGCGGCCGGCACATCATCTACTCCCGGTGGGTGCGTTCGGACAGCGCCGAGAACTTCTTCAACTGCTCCGACGTGGTCTTCGACGGCGGCAACGGTGAGGTCACGGGCATCGGCCCCGGCCAGGGCACCCAGACGCCGGGCCCCAACCCGACGACCACGAGCCCCGGGCCGAACCCTGGCACCGGCGCCTGCTCGGCGACGTACCGCTCGACGAGCACGTGGAACGGCGGCTTCCAGGGTGAGGTGACGGTGACCAACACCGGCACGGCCGCGATTCCCGGCTGGTCCGTGGCGCTGACGCTGGGCAGCGGCCAGAGCGTCAGCAACCTGTGGAGCGGCACGATGACGGGCACCGCACCGAACCTCACGGTACGCAACGCCAACTACAACGGCGCGTTGAACGCGAACGCGTCGACGACGTTCGGCTTCGTGGCGAACGGCAGTGGCGCGCCGACAGTGAGCTGCTCGGTCGCGTAACAGGAACCGCGAAAGGGGGCCGCCATGTGCGGCCCCCTTTTCACGCCAGCTCGTTGACGATGGCGAGGACATCTCGGGCACAGCCCCAGGAGAGGGTGACCCCGGAGCCGCCGTGGCCGTAGTTGTGGATGAGGTGGCGGCCGGCCATCTCGACGCACTCCAGCCGCACCATGGGCCTGCTGGGGCGCACACCGACCCGCACGTCCCGAACCGGCGCATCAGCCAGCCGTGGCTCGACGGCGGCGCAGCGGCTCACTATGGCCGCCGCGGCGACGGGATCCGGTGTGGTGTCGGACCTGCCGGGCAGCGCCGTGCCACCGAGCACGACGTTGTCGCCGTGCGGGAAGATGTACGTCAGCTCGGGCCCATGGTCGTACTCGGCGAAGAAGCGTTCGATACCGGGGTTGTCGACGACGACGAGCTGGCCGCTGATGGGTGTGACGTCTGCGTCCGGCACGAGCGTGATGGCACCCGATCCGGTGCAGTTGACGGCGATCGGCGCCTGCGTGGTGGCCTCGTCGAGCGAGGTCACCGTCCCGATCTCCAGCTTGCCGCCGGCCACGGCGAGCCGCCTCGTCAGGTAGTCCAGGTAGGTCGGCATGTCGACGATCGGCGCCCGGTACCACCAGCCACTGGCGTATCCGGTGGGCAGCTCGTCCGGGCGGCACACGGCGAAGCCGTCGAGCGTGGTCGCCCAGCTGGGCGGATCCACAGTGGAGCGTGCGGCCTCGACGCCGCGGACCAGGCGGACGCCGGCACCGGCACCGTCCAGAAGCTCGAGCGCGAGCCTGGTCTCGAAACTCCACCGTTCGACCCGATTGTCTTCTTCCACAAGGTACGGACCCCACAGGGCTCCCGCGGCGCAGGAGGTGGTGTCACGAGGCAGCCGGGTGGCACACACCCGGACCGCGTAGCCGGCCTCGGCCAGGCACACAGCGGTGGTCAAGCCGGAAACCCCGGCGCCGATCACGAGTACGTCCACCAAGGCGAATGTCACGAGGATGACATTAACTGGCATCTGTCGATCGAGGAATACGGAGAGTGCCCGACAGGTTGCGCAAACCGCATACCATGCGATCCAATCGATTGATTCGTCGCCGGGTCGAAATGGTGGTGCGATGCTCACACTGGGCGAGGTCCACACCGGATTCCTGCGCAACTCGACGTCGGTGTCCCGCGACCGGTGCGCGCACATCCTCGCCCTGATCCAGGGCGAACGCGTGCGCCGCTCCGAGCGACCCGTGCAGTACGCGGTCTCGCCCGAGCGTCTGCGCGGCATCGACTGCCGCCTGACCTCGGCATCCGGGTCGCGGCATCGCGCGATCGGCACCGTCGCCGCGCGCGCCGCGATCACCGGCGGGCATGTGTTGCAAGGATCCGCGTTCGTGTCCGTGACCGGCAGCGCCGCCGATCGCCGGCTGTCCTGGCCGCACTACCTCGCCCGCCCCGGCGTCCTGGAGACGCTCGGCAAGGTCGACTGGAGCGACCTGGCCGACGGGTTCCTCTCCGAGGGGCACCCACCCGAAAGCCTTGATCTGGGCGCGATCTGCACCGACGTGATGCACGAGGTGCAGACCTCCGAGCACCTCGACCAGCGGGCACCGCTTCGCACCAGCCGCTCCAAGCTGCGCTGGGCCGCTGTCGCGCCCCGGGGAGAAGCCTTCATCCAGTTCGGCATCGAGGAGCGCGGGCTGCGCACGCTACGCCTGCCGCTCGACGGTCGAAATCTCGCCGACATCGCAGAGGTGTGTGAAGACCTGGCACTGCACGACTGGCTGCTGACCTGCCTCCAGGGGCTCATCGAGGGCAGCGACATCGGCGCCGTCGACCGCGCCCAGCTCGTCCGGCGGTTCGGCCCAGCGATCGACCATGTGCTGCACCTGTGGATGCCAGCAGCGCGCGTCGACCGGTCCATTTGGGACGCCGTCGAGCGCCGCCCCGGGCTGACGCGGCAGTGGGAGGCCTCGGTCAACCGCATCCGCGACCAGGTGGCGGCGAGCACGGTGGCCCTGTTGAGCGACGCGGCGCGGGGCGGGGCGCGGCCATGAGGCCCGTCGACGTACGCGGCCGCATCATCCGCAAGGTCGTGCTCACGCTGCTCACTGGTGGCCTGGCGTACTTCATCGGTAACCTCGCCGACCAGCCGGAGATCTACGCGATCCTGCTGTCCGCCTTCGTCGCCGGCGTGACGCTGATGGTCGACTTCCTCACCGAGTTCGACAACCGGCTCTCCGCCGTCGAGGACGGCCTCAGCGAGCACTCCTCGCGCACCGAGGCGTTCGTGCAAGACAAGTTCCACACCATCGAAAAGCTGGTGGAGGAGAAGTTCTCCAAAATCAACGAGGCGACGGAGCTGTTCGGGCTGGTCGAGGCGTCGGCGGTCCGCACCGATCTGGTGACACAGCTCGTGCGGCACTCCACCCGCATCGACCCGACGTGCCCGCCGATCGTGTACGAGTTCGCCCAGTCCGAGATCGGCCGGATATCGGCGTTCCTGCGCGAGTTGGGCGCCGGCTCCGACGTCACGTACGACGGGGAAGACCGCGACTGGCTGCTGGGCCTGGCGCGCAACGCCCGCATCACCATCGACGCCACCAGCCTCACCACCGTCGACGCCGGTGGCGCCCGGTTCACCGACGACGGGCTGTGGGTCAGTGACCTGGGGCAGCGTTACCTGGAGGCGCAGCGCGACGCGATCCGTCGCGGGGTTCGCGTCCGGCGGGTGTTCATCGTCGACCAGCCCGACCTGGCCAAAGACTCCGGGCTGCTGGCCGAGTGCAGCCGGCAGAACGAGATCGGCATCGAGGTGCGCGTCCTCGACCCGACCACCAACCCTCGGTTGCGCAAGAGCTCGCTGTTCGACTTCGTGCTCTTCGACAAGGAGATCAGCTACGAGACGACGCCGGCGTCCAGAATGGAGGGTGACCACAAGCCGACGATCGTCAACACCCGCCTGGTGCGGCGCGAGAGCCGGGTGCGCGACCTGATCCGCCAGTTCGAAGAGCTGTGGAACTCGTCCGCCGGGGTCACCTAGGCGGTCACGTGAAGACGTACTGGACGCGGCCGACCAACTCGTCGGGGAGGTCGACGGCGTCGCGCTCGGCCGCGGCGGCCACCTGTCGCGACACCTCGGGGTCGGGCCACACCTGGCTGAGGATCGTGCGCACCGCCACCTCGATCGGCAGGAACCGGTTTGCCAGGACCGACAGCGTGCGGTAGGCGCTGAACGGCGCCGCCTTCGGGTTTATCTTGACCACCGCGGGCAGCCGATCCCAGTCGTCCGGAAACTCCCCTGTGGACGGCTCGGGCACCGCGACCGGCTCGCCCTCGTTGCGCAGCATGCCGAGCCGCAGCAACTGCCACACGGCGGCCAGGTACGGGCACGACCACGTGCGCCCGCGCGGACCTTCGTCCCACAGCTCGACGTCAACGAAGATGGAGTGCCGGTTGGCGGCGTTCTGCACCGGCGGCGCCCACCTGCGGAAGCCGCCCATCGCCTCCATCGCGCCGCTGACGGGTGACCGCTGCCCGTTGCACAGCCAGCCGCTCTCGGTGACCGGCGGGCGGGAGCCGTTGGTCTCCGGCGGCGGATCGGGCACCAGCCGGTCTTCCACCAGCCTGGCGAGCGGGACGTCTCCGGCCTCCACACACGAGGACTCGCGCGCCACGTAGTCGATTTCGAGCCCGCACCCGCGGGCCGCGTCGAGCACGTCGGGGATCACCTGAGCCGGCGACTTGAAGCGGCTGAAGTAGTCGTCGATGAGGAAACAGGTGCTGATGCGCGCCTTACCGGTCGCGGTGGCCGCCTGGCGCGCCGTCGCGGCCCACGGCGCGACCTGCGCGAAGAGCGCACGCAGCCGCTCCGGGCCAGCGAGGAAGTCCTCCATGTACAGGTGGCCCAGCTCGATCGACAGGTGCGACAGGGGGACGCGCTTGACCCGCCGCTCGGCGGCCGCCTCGCGGAACACCGCGTCAGCTAGAGCGTCTCCCACGCGGCGTCCTCCGTCAGTCGCTTGGCCAGTGAGTCGAACGCGTCGACCGTCTCCCGGTTTGCGATCTGGCGGGCGTACACGTCGTTGTCGGAGATCAGCTGCTCGCGCCATTGGAGCACCGGGTCGAGAGGGATCACGCCGAGCATCGTGGTGCGCCCGACCTTGCGCTGGCTCGCCAGCTCCTGCAGATCGCGGTTGCAGTCGCGCAGCCAGGCGACCTGGGACGGCCGCAGACCGGCGAGCTCGACCGAGTTGGGGTCGACGACCGCAGTGCGCACGAACCTGATCGAGTCCATCAGCTCCTGCTGCTCGTGCCCCCAGACCCGGCCCGCCTCGATGATGCCGCGTTCGCCGTACACCAGGCCGGACGCCGCGATGATGTGCTGGCGGGTCCAGCGGTGGAAGACCAGCCAGCGGGCGGTCACCGCCCGCATCTCCGGCTCGGCCGTCGCGGCCAGCACCATCTCGGTCGCGTACGACCGACCGGCGCTCAGGTCGAGCAGGCAGAGGTCGAACTCCTCGTCGAGCCGGCGCAGCAGCCGGATGCACCGCTGCACCACCTCGTGGTTGACCGAGAACTCGCCACCTCCGCTGTCACCGGGCAGCAGCACCAGCCGGCCCGCGCCGGGTGGCCGGTGCCGCAGGCTGGGCCGGTCGGACTGGGTCCACACGTCGAGCATCTGCGGCTCGGAGATGCGGCCCTGCAGGTACGAGTGGAGGCCGCCCTCGGTGGTGCCGCGCGCCGCCGAGTCGACGTTGAAGATCGTGCCAGCGGTGGGCGAGCCGAAGTCGAAGTCGAGGTAGCACACGTCGCTGCCCTGCAACGACCGCCGGTACGCGACGTTGCTGCTGGTCACCGAGCGCCCGGTGCCGCCCTTGTCGGAGGTGGCGAGGACCAGCATCTACTCCACCTCGAAGACGTCCTGGCGCGCCGCGGCGAGCTGCTCCAGCTCGCGCAGCACGTCGCTGGCGAGGACGAACGCGGTGCCCGGCCGGTCGCCCAGCACGTCGCGCGCCCGGCGCAGGCTGGCCCGGGCGGTCTGCAGCGAGTTGCGTAGGGCCGGGCCCGCCTCGCCCGCGCCGCCCAGCAGCTCGCGGTCGAAGAGGTGGTCGGCCTCGTTGAGCAGCTCGGTGGCCAGCTCGGAGAGCATCTCACTGCGCAGCGGCGCCCGGCTGACCAGGTTGGCCGCGGTCACCAGGCACTCGACCACGCGTTCGGTGTAGTACCAGGATGGCTGGTCGCCGTGGCTGTCGACCTGGCTGAAGACGCCGGAGGGCTGGTCCCACAGCGCGTGCCCGGGACCGCTCTTGAGGCGCCGCCGCTCCAGGTGGTCCCAGATCACGTCGGCCTGGGCGAGCAGCCGGCCGCGCAGCTCGGTGTCGCGGGCGAGCCCTGCCACCTGGATCGTGCGCTTCAGCAGCAGCGGCGAGAAGTCGGAGACGACCCAGGCGAGCTGCGGCCCACCAGGGTCGTCGCTGCCGAGCAGGTCGAAGCGTACGCCCGGCGCGTGCATAGCGATGGCGGAGTCGGTGCCGAGCGGGCGCCGCGTGATGCGGCCCCGGTTGGCCAGCTCTTCGAGGACCCGGCCGACCCGCTCCAGCTCGACGTCGGACGCCTGGCGGCTGACGAGGTCTTGCACGGTCACGGCCGTCACCAGGAGGCTGAAGTAGTCGTTTTCCAGCTCGTCGTTGGTGCGCCACGGAATGTCTTCCAGCGGCCATCGCACCGGGTCGAAGCTCGCGATCGTCGACCAGTACTGCTGGGTGAGGTCCCATCGGATCTGGAGCGCTCGGGCGAGGCGCTGCTGCTCCTCGTTGAGCAGGCCGAGGATGCGTGTGCGCTCGGAGAAGAGCGCCGCGATGCCGTCGAGCGCCACCACCGTGAAGTACAGGTACGGCGCGGCCTGGGCGACACCGTCGCGCTGCACGCCCACATCGTCGCCGACGTCGACCACCGGCGCGTCCTTGGCGATGCCCCAGGACCAGCCGCACTCGAAAAGCCTGTTTGGATTGTCGAGGTCGGGCACCTGCGCGGCACCCGAACCGATCGTGACCTCGCGGAGGGTGGCGCTGACCTGGCGCAGTGCCCGTCGCAGCCGCTCGACGACCTGCCGGGGCGGCAGTCCACTCTGGTTGGCGGTGCGGACCAACGCGCGGCCCTCGCGGGAGTCGGCGTCGAACACGTACACCGTGAAGCTCCGGAGCAGACCGATCATCGCGGCGGTGAGACGCTTGCTGGCCAGCTTTTCCAGCTTGTCGACCTCGCGCCGGATGTCTTCACGGCGCAGTTCGGAACGGAAGACGCGCAGGAAGCCGACCGTCGCGAGGGCCAGCGTGACCGACATGGCGAAGGAGTCGACCACGTCGAGGGCGGTCTGTGCGGCAGTGGGCTCGTCCTCGGGATCCACCGTGCGGAAGTAGGTGTCGCCCGAGAAGACCGGCGTGCCGTCGGTGTCGGTGTATCGCTCCATGTACTCCGTGAGCACCCGCACCAGCCGTTGCGGAATCTCCATCGGGTCGCCCAGATTGCGCAGGGCCGCCGCGACGTGCTCCTCGGTGGCGTTGGGCTGGTCGAGCTTGAACGACTCGACGCCGGTGGCCGGAATCATCAGGCACAGGAGCTGCTCGGCATCGCTGATCGAGTTGGCGCCGTCGCGACCGCCCCAGATCCATTTGCCGTTTTTCGCGGATGACCGGGCCGTGGCCCGCCAGACCTCAAGCAATTGCTGTCGCGGCTGCATCCTCATCTGTCGCGACCACCATCCCGGCGAGGCGTTATTTCACGTCTAGCGAGCCAGTCCCAACGCTAGGAGCATGCCGCTGTATCCGTCGCGAAGAGGGGGATCATCGCTGATGATCCTCTCCACTTTGGAGTCGGCGACATCAGACAGGCATTCGCGTATGTCGTCGATAGTAACCGGAACGGCGGGAAAATCGTATGAGCCGACCCGGTAACCTTTCGACTCCTCCATGAAGGCGGCGACGAACGGCGCACCCGGCTTCAGGGATCGCACAAAAGCCCGCGTCGCCTCGCGAAACTCGGCATAGTCTGAGGTGATCGACTCGGCGACGAAGAACATCGTGCCCATGTCCCAGCTGTGCTCGGGAAGGTCGAAGATGCTGCCTCGGCAGAGTCGCGCGCTGCGGGCGAGCCGCAGGCGTGGGTCGCCCTGTGCGCGTCCCTTGCGAAATCGGTTCAACTGCCCCCAGAACGCATCCCAAGAGGGACGGAACCTTTGGGTCTCCGCCCGGAGCCAGGTGATGTTGGGGAGGGACCGCTCCCACAAGAAGATGCTCTCGCAGAACGGCAGCATCGTCAGCGCCGGGTAGAGGTTGGTACCCGGTCCGACATCCAGACCGTAGCGGCGCTGGCCGGGCTCAAGGTGGGCGGAGAAGAACTCGGCCATCCGCTGGAGGATCTGCCGGTCGTCGTCGCGCATGGAGGCGTAGTTCTTCTTGAAGTACGCCTCGGAGTCGAACCTATCCCAAGGGTGTTGGTCATTTTCCCGGCGGACCTTGACGTCAGTCATGGCGCGACCCCACCACTGTGCACGGCCAAGCCGTCCCAGCCTTCATAGTGACACCCTCAGGGTCCGGTCTCAGGCCAACCACGTCAGCCTACTACGTAAGAGCTAACCGCACGGATCAGGATCTGGTGACCCCAGTTCACCCCTACGCCACCATGGAACCGACAACAGGCTTGGTGAGCAGGGCTGATTGGTTGCGCTGGATCCCCGGATCAAGCGAGCCCGTGATGAAGATCGCGTGCCAGACACAGAATACGAGAACCGTCCACACCTTGCGGGAGTGGTCGGCCTCGCCGCGCCGATGCTCGTCGAGCAGGCGTGCGGCGTACCCCAGGTCGAGCAGGTCACCGGCCGCCGAGGTGGCCAGGATGTGCCGCGCCCACTCGTACATCTCGCCGCGCAACCACACCCGGGTCGGTGTCGGGAATCCGAGTTTCCGGCGGTCCACGATGGCCGGTGGGACGATGCCGCGCAGGGCCTGGCGCATCGCGTACTTGGTGGCGTCGGAGCGCGGGGGCAGCTTCAAGTCGACCGGCAGGGTGGCGGCCACGTCGAAGACCTCACGGTCCAGGTAGGGCACCCGCACCTCCAGCGAATGCGCCATGGAGATCCGGTCGGCCTTGACGAGGATGTCGCCGCGCAGCCAGGTGAACAGGTCGACGTACTGCATCTTGGTCACGTCGTCGAGGTCGACGCACTCGGCGTAGATCGGCGCGGTCACGTCCGTGTACCGGACGCCCTGGTCGTTGCGGCGCAGCAGCCCGCGCTTCTCCTGCTCGTTGAACATCCGGGCGTTGCCGTAGTACCGCTCCTCGATCCGCGTGGTGCCGCGCTCGAGGAAGCTTTTGCCCTTGACGCCTTCGGGAATCACTTTGGACATCGCGCGCAGGCCACGCTGCATGGGGTCGGGCAGGCTGCGTACGGCGTTGAGCGAGAGGGGCTCACGATAGATGGTGTATCCGCCGAAGAACTCGTCGGCGCCCTCACCGGAGAGCACCACGGTGACGTGCTCGGCGGCCTTCTTCGCGACGAAGTAGAGCGGCACGAGAGACGGGTCGGCCACCGGGTCGTCGAGATGCCAGACGATCTTCGGCAGGGCGTCCATCATCTCCTGGGGCCCGATGCGGGTCGGGATCGTGGTGACGCCGAGGTGCCGCGCCGAGTCCTGGGCCACCTCGATCTCCGAGTACCCGTCGACGTCGTACCCGACGGTGAACGTGAGGATGTTCGGGTTGAACTCGCGGGCGAGCGCCACCACGGCGGTCGAGTCGATGCCGCTGGACAGGAAGGCGCCCACGGGCACGTCGGCGCGCATGTGCAGCCGGACGCTCTCGCGCAGTGTCTCGCGGATCCGCTCGTAGACGCGTTCCGGCTCGGTCACCGGGGTGGGCCGGAAGGTGGGCCGGTACCAGCGGCGCAGGTCGAGCCCGCCCGCGGCGGTCCAGGTGAACAGCTCACCCGAGCCGACTCGCATGATCCCCTCGTGCAGGGTGCCAGGTTCCGGCACGTACTGGAGCGTCAGGTAGTGCGACAGGCTGCCGGTGTCGATGCCCGCGCCGGCGGCGAACGGCAGCAGCGACTTCTTCTCCGAGCCGACGTACAGGCCATCGGCCGTCACCAGGTAGTGCAGCGGCTTGATCCCGAAGTAGTCGCGGGCTCCGAACGCGCGCCGCTCCTCGCGGTCCCAGATGACGAACGCGAACATCCCCCGCAATTTGGGCAGCACCCGCTCGCCCCAGTGGTGGTACCCGGCCACGATCACTTCACCGTCGCCCTGGGTGGCGAACTCGGCCCCGAACTCGCGGGCCAGTTCCTCACGCAGCTCCAGGTAGTTGTAGATCTCGCCGTTGAAGGTCAACAGGTAGCGGCCGTCGGCGTAGGAGAGCGGCTCGTGGCTGTGCTCGACGTCGATGATCGACAGCCGCTTGTGCGCGAAGACCGCGTCGGTGTCGACGAGTTGGACACCGGTCTCGTCCGGCCCCCGGTGGTGCAGGCTCTCCAGCGCTCCGGCGATGGCCTCCTGATGGCCCGCTGCGTCGTGATTCGTGGAGAAAAAAGCCAAAAGTCCGCACATAGCCCGATTCTCCCACGAGGTACCGTCGGAGCCGGGCAACGTTCGCGAACGGGAGCGGTCAAGTTATGGACAAAGAGGCTGTAAAGGCGGAGGCACGGACGGAGTCGCACGACCCGGACTACCCCGAGGCGCTCCTCGCCTTCATGAAGACCGGCTGGCGCGACGGCTCGCTGGACGTCCAGCCCCGGCCCGAGGCAACCCACCACGCCCGCCGCCGGGCCGCCGTCTCCGCTGCCTTCCCGGGCGAGACACTGGTCATCCCCACCGGCCCCGAAAAGGTCCGCGCCAACGACACCGGGTACCACTTCCGGCCCGGCAGCGACTTCGCGTACCTGACCGGCGACCACGACCCCGGCAGCGTGCTGCTGATGCACCCCGACGGCGACGCCGTCCTCTACACGCGGCACCGCGCGCCGCGCGACACCGACGAGTTCTTCCGCAGCCGCGACGGCGAGCTGTGGGTCGGTCGCCGCCACACGCTGGCTGAGAAGTCCACCGAGCTGGGTCTGCGCACCGCGCCGCTGACCGACCTACCCGCCGCCCTGGCCGCCTGCGCGCCCGCCCGCACCCGGGTCCTGCGCGGGCTCGACACCACCGTCGACACGGCCGTCCGGCCCTACGACACCGACGAGGCGGGCGCCCGCGACCGCGGGCTCGCCGAGGTGATCGCCGAGCTGAAGCTGGTCAAGGACGAGTGGGAGCTCGCCCAGCTCCAGGACGCGATCGACGCGACGGTACGCGGGTTCGAAGACGTGGCCCGGGTCCTCCCGGCCGACCGGAGCGTCCCGGAGCGGCTGCTCGAAGGCATCTTCGGGCTACGCGCCCGGCACGACGGCAACGACGTCGGATACAACTCGATCGTCGGCGCCGGCGCCAACGCGACCGTCCTGCACTGGGTACGCAACACCGGCGTCACCCGCCCCGGCGAGTTGCTGCTCATGGACATGGGCGTGGAGAACCGGCACCTCTACACCGCCGACGTGACCCGTACGGTGCCGGTCTCCGGCGCGTTCAGCCCGCTCCAGAAGCAGGTCTACGACATCGTGTACGCCTCGCAGCAGGCCGGCATCGACGTGATCAAGCCGGGCGTGAAGTTCCGCGAGGTACACCAGACGTGCATGCGGGTGCTCGCTGAGGGCCTCGCCGACCTGGGCGTGCTGCCGGTGAGCGTCGACGAGGCGCTCGACAAGGAGTCCACCGTGTACCGCCGGTGGACGCTGCACGGGTTCGGCCACATGCTCGGCATCGACGTGCACGACTGCGCGAAGGCCCGCAAGGAGAAGTACCGCGACGGCGAACTCGACGAGGGCTACGTGCTCACCGTCGAGCCCGGCCTCTACTTCCAGCCCGACGACGACCTGGTCCCGGCCGAACTACGCGGCATCGGCGTCCGCATCGAAGACGACGTCCTGGTGACCCCGGCCGGCGCGGTGGTCCTCTCGGCCGGTCTCCCTCGCCAGGCCGCCGAGGTGGAGGCCTGGCTTGCCGCCCAACGCGAGTCCGCCCCCCGCCTCCCCTAGCGAGGCACGCCCCTCTCCCGTCGGCCGCGCACCTTCGGGCACCGTGCATGACGCCCTACCGGAAGACCGCCACGGTACGCGGCGGCACGGTGAAGACGCCGGTCGCCGCGGTAAAGGTCGCTGTGCGGGCCACGGGGTCGGCCGACTCGCGCAGGACCGGGTGCAGGGCGAGCGGGGCGCCGCGCAGCGCCGGCACCATCTGGGTGGACGCCGCGGGCGTGGCGTTGAAGATGACGACCTGGTCGCCCAGGCGCATGGTCAGGACGCCGAGGGTCTCGTCGGGGCCGGAGAGCGGAAACGACAGGTGGCGCTGCACCTCGGCCGCCGTCGCCAAAGAGAACAGTGGCGACGAGGCGCGGATGCGCAGCAGTTCGCGGTACCGGGCCTCGGTGAGGGCGATCGCCGCGCAGTCCGGCACCAGCGCCGGGTCGGCGAGCAGCGGCCGGGCGTACGCCCACGTGGGCTGGTTTTCGGCGGCCGGCGGGAGCCCGGCGCCGAACCCGTTGCCGTCCGCGCAGTCCCAGCGGATCTGGTTGAACCAGTCCCCGGAGTTGTACGAGTTGCGGTCGAGAGACTTCGAGCGCAGCCGCTCCGAGCCGGCCGTCATGAACCCGATCCCCTGCCCGAACACCACAGTGGACAGTGCCAGTACCTGCATCCGCGCCCGGTCGGCCGCGCAGGTGGCGGGCGGCAGCTTGTACGCCAGCGCGTCGTACAGGATCTCGTTGTCGTGCGCGTCGACGTACGTGACGGACTCGCCGGGCGCGGCCGTGTACCCGGCCGGCGAGCCGTTGTAGTCCACGTCGGCGCCGGTCACCGCCCGGCCCGACGAGTCGGTGAACCGGTACCCGGCCAGATTGCCGGCCAGCCCCACCTTGATGAGGTCGTGCTGAAGCAAAAGGCGGGCGCGCTGCTCGGAAGGCGAGCCGTTGACGGGGTCGCCGTTCGGGTCGGTGTACAGCCCGGACGCGAAGCCCTGCACGCGCGGGTTGGCGTCGAACGGGCCACCGCCGCGCACCGCGTCGCGTAGCCGGTCGTTGAACGTGCCGACGCCGGTGCCGGCCATGTTGGCCTGGGTCGCCTGCACGAACCGGGCACCGCCGGCTACTTCTCCGAAGTCCCAACCCTCGCCGTACAGCAGGATCGCCCCGCCGTCGACGCCGTCCCGGGCCACCGTGAGCGAGTCGAGGGCGCGCCGCACGGCCAGGATGTTCTCGCGCGGGTGGTGGCCCATCAGGTCGAAGCGGAAACCGTCCACCTTGTACTGCCGGGCCCAGGTCGACACGGAGTCGACCACGAGCCTGCCCATCATCGCGTGTTCCGGTGCGGTGTTGGAGCAGCACGTGGAGGTGGCGATCGAGCCGTCGGGCAGGAGCCGGTGGTAGTACCCGGGCACGATCTGGTCGAGCACCGACTTCGGGTCGGCGCCCGACGCCGACGGTCACCGTGGAGCGTGGGCCCGAGCGAGGCGGTCGCCGCGCCGGGGTACAGGTCGTCGAGCACGCCCGGTGTCTGTACGCCGGTGGCGGCGAGCAGGGTGCCCTCGTGGTCCCGCTCGGTCACGACGAGCTGGCCACGCAACGCGTCCTTGACGGAGGCACGCGAAACGGCGAAGGACTGGTAGTTGCGCAGATGGGGGAAGCGTCGCCGCTGCGCCTCGCTCAAGCCGTTACGCCTGGCGGTCAGCGGTATCTCAATATGAGAGCCGGTGAGAGCTCCGTCCACGATGGACAACTCGCCTCGCGGCGACACCACGAGGTCGTAGCGCTTGCCGTCGGTGGGTCCGGTCCGCCAGGCCACGGTGGACCGGTCGATCCAGTGCGCCCACGACTTCGTCAGATCGCCCGATGACCGCACCCACCAATTATCCCGGGATCACCGCGCAGATCAGCGGTCCCCGGTCCGCCATCCTGATCAGGTACCGGTACCGCTCGCCTCGCGCCGCCCGTCCCTGGCTGTCCAGGTACTCCCACTCGACCGCGACAAGCGTCAACGCGCCCGTCAATCGCTGTGTCTCGCGGATCTGCGCGTGCGCGGCGACCAACTCCCGCTCCTGGTACTCCGGCGAGGCGCCGAGGAACGACAGCGCCACCGCGACCGGGGTGTTGAACGCGAAGCTGTAGTTGTCGGACACCACCACGCCCGGCATCGCGTAGCAGGCGGCGATCCCCGGAACGTCGCCCGCGGTCAGCGCGGCGCCGTACTGATTGAAGAAATCCGCGAGCACGTCCAGTTCGGTCTTCACGGCGCAAAGATTTGCCGCCGGGGACCGCTCCCAAACCCCCTCTAGACTGCGCCATATGAGGTTCCGGACGACGATCGAACTGGCGGCAAGACCGCCACCGGCTTCGCGGTGCCCGACGACGTGGTGGAACAGCTCGGTGGACGTCGACATCGAGCCAAGGTCGTGGCAGAGTTGCGCTGACTAGCAAGACGGACGTACGGTTTAAATGTAAGCCCGACCTCACCCGGCGCCGCTGCGACGGGTGCGAAAGACTGTTGGCGGGACCTCGGCGGGAAGGAGTGCGACGTGGCTAGTCTCGACAGCTTCGGCGCGAAAACCGAGCTACGCGTTGGAGACGCGAGCTACGAGATTTTCACGATTGACAAGGTCGACGGGCACGCGCGCCTGCCGTACAGCTTGAAGATCCTCCTGGAAAACCTGCTGCGCACCGAGGACGGCGCCAACATCACCGCCGACCACATCCGCGCGCTCGGCGGTTGGGACTCGACCGCGCAGCCGAGCGTGGAGATCCAGTTCACGCCGAGCCGGGTGCTGATGCAGGACTTCACGGGCGTACCGTGCGTGGTCGACCTGGCGACCATGCGCGAGGCGGTGCGCGACCTGCAGGGCGACCCCACCAAGGTCAACCCGCTGGCCCCCGCCGAGCTGGTCATCGACCACTCCGTCATCGCCGACCTCTTCGGCCGCGCAGACGCGTTCGCGCGCAACGTCGAGCTGGAGTACGGGCGCAACAAGGAGCGGTACCAGTTCCTGCGCTGGGGGCAGACGGCGTTCAACGAGTTCAAGGTCGTGCCGCCGGGCACCGGCATCGTGCACCAGGTCAACATCGAATACCTGGCTCGCACGATCATGGAGCGCAACGGCCAGGCGTACCCCGACACCGTCGTCGGCACAGACTCGCACACGACGATGGTCAACGGTCTCGGCGTGCTCGGCTGGGGCGTGGGTGGCATCGAGGCCGAGGCCGCGATGCTCGGCCAGCCGGTCTCCATGCTCATCCCGCGCGTCGTGGGCTTCAAGCTGCACGGCGAGATGCCCGCCGGCACCACCGCCACCGACCTGGTGCTCACGATCACCGAGATGCTGCGCCAGCACGGCGTGGTCGGCAAGTTCGTCGAGTTCTACGGGCCTGGCGTGAGCGCGGTGCCGCTGGCCAACCGGGCCACGATCGGCAACATGTCCCCCGAGTACGGCTCGACCGTCGCGATCTTCCCGATCGACGCCGAGACGATCCGTTACCTGGAGCTGACCGGCCGCCCGGCGGAGCAGGTGGCGCTCGTCGAGGCGTACGCCAAGCGGCAGGGCCTCTGGCACGACCCGGACGCCGAGCCCGACTACTCCGAGCGCCTCGAGCTCGACCTGTCGACGATCGAGCCGTCGCTCGCCGGCCCGAAGCGCCCGCAGGACAGGGTGCCGCTGGCCAACGCCAAGACGCTGTTCCGCGGCGCGCTGAGGAACTACGTCGACGTCGAAGGCCCAGCCGACGAGGCGAGCGCCGAGTCGTTCCCGGCCAGCGACTCGCCGACCCCCGGCCACGCCGACGACCCCGCCGACCGGCCGCACGACCTGATCTCCGCCGCAGCGGGTGCGAACGGGCGCGTGTCCAAGCCGGTCACGGTCACGGGCGACGACGGCACCGAGTTCGAGCTCGACCACGGTGCGGTCGTGATCGCCGCGATCACCTCCTGCACCAACACCTCGAACCCCCAGGTCATGCTCGGCGCCGCGCTGCTGGCTCGGAACGCCGTCGACAAGGGCCTGTCCCGCAAGCCGTGGGTCAAGACCACGCTGGCGCCCGGCTCCAAGGTCGTCATGGACTACTACGAGCGGGCTGGCCTGACGCCGTACCTGGAGAAGCTGGGCTTCCACCTGGTCGGATACGGCTGCACGACCTGCATCGGCAACTCCGGGCCGCTGCCCGAGGCGGTCTCCGCGGCCGTCAACGAGGCCGACCTGAGCGTCGTGTCCGTGCTGTCCGGCAACCGCAACTTCGAGGGCCGGATCAACCCCGACGTCAAGATGAACTACCTGGCGTCCCCACCGCTCGTGGTGGCGTACGCGCTGGCCGGCACGATGGACATCGACCTGGCCAACGAGCCGCTCGGCACCTCGTCCGACGGCGAGCCGGTGTACCTGCGGGACATCTGGCCCAGCGCCACCGAGATCGAAGACGTGATCGCCAAGGCGATCGCCAGCGAGATGTTCACGCGGGACTACGCGGACGTCTTCGCGGGCGACGAGCGGTGGCAGTCGCTGCCCACCCCCACCGGCGACACGTTCGCGTGGGACGCCGACTCGACGTACGTGCGCAAGCCCCCGTACTTCGAGGGCATGGCCCGCGAGCCGCAGCCGGTCAACGACATCGCCGGTGCCCGGGTACTGGCGATGCTGGGCGACTCGGTCACCACCGACCACATTTCGCCGGCCGGCTCGATCAAGGCGGACTCCCCCGCCGGGGAGTACCTCTCGTCGCACGGGGTGCCGCGGCACGAGTTCAACTCGTACGGCTCCCGCCGGGGCAACCACGAGGTGATGATCCGCGGCACGTTCGCCAACATCCGGCTGCGAAATCAGCTCGTACCGGGCACCGAGGGCGGCTTCACGGTCAACCACCTCACCGGCGAGCAGACCACGATCTACGACGCGTCGGTGGCGTACGCCGAGGCCGGCGTGCCGCTGGTGATCCTGGCCGGCAAGGAGTACGGGTCGGGTTCGTCGCGGGACTGGGCCGCCAAGGGCACGATGCTGCTCGGCGTCCGGGCGGTCATCGCCGAGTCGTACGAGCGCATCCACCGCTCCAACCTGATCGGCATGGGTGTGCTGCCGCTCCAGTACCCGGCCGGGGAGACGGCTGAGTCGCTCGGCCTCACCGGCGAGGAGACCTTCACGATCAGCGGGGTCGTCGCCCTGAACGACGGCGACACGCCGGCCACCGTGCGGGTCACCACCGACAGCAGCGTGGAGTTCGACGCGGTCGTCCGCATCGACACCCCTGGCGAAGCCGACTACTACCGCCACGGCGGCATCCTCCAGTACGTCCTGCGCAAGATGCTCGGCTCGTAGGCTTTTGACCATGGAAGACACCACGATCCTGAGCCAGATCAACAAGCTCGTCGACGAGGAGCACCGGCTCCGGTCGCAGGTCCAGGCCGGCCAGATCTCCACGGACGAGGAGCACGCGCGGCTGCGCGAGGTCGAGGAGTCGCTCGACCAGTGCTGGGACCTGCTGCGCCGCCGCCGCGCCGCGCGCGAGGCCGGCAGCGACCCGGCGAACGAGGAGGTCCGCCCGCGCGGCGAGGTGGAGGGCTACCTCCAGTAACGCGATCGGCGGCGCCCGCCTACGAAGCGGGCGCCGCCGAAGGTTCACGCCGGCACGCCCGCCTCCGCCAGGAGCATCGTGGTCAGCGCGACCGAATCGGTAGCCTGGCCGCGCGCGGCGAACCAGTCCGACACCACCCGCACGTCACGGGCCAGGAACTCCCGGCCGCGCGGGTTCGCCACCACATCCACCACCTGCGGCAGGTCGATCAATATCAGCCGCCCGTGGTGCACCAGCAGGTTGTACGGCGACAGGTCACCGTGCGCCAGACCGGCCCGCGCCAGCACCACCAGCGCGTCGACGAGCTGCTCCCACAGGCTCGCCCGCTCGGCGCCCTCGGGGCGCAGCTGCGCGAGCCGGGGCGCCGCCTCGCCGTCCTGCCCGATGAACTCCAGCATCAGCTCGGTGCCGAGCAGTTGCACCGGGTAGGGCACGGAGACCGACCCGTACGACGTGCCGATCTCCCACAGCCGCGACAGCGCCGCGAACTCCGCCGCCGCCCACTGCCCGGCGATCATCTCCCGTCCGAACGAGGTGCGGTTCGTCATCGCGCGGTTCTCCCGGGAACGCCGCACCCGGCGCCCTTCCAGGTAGCCCGCGTCGCGGTGGAAGAGCCGATGCTCGGGGCTGCGGTACCGCTTGGCGGCCAGCAGGCACGTCCGGTCGGTGCCGGGCACCCCGCGCTCGACGAGGTGGACGTCGGCTTCCTTGCCGGTCTTCAGGACGCCCAGCTCGGTGTCGACGGCGGCCAGCTCGATGACCAGCCAGTCGGGGTGTGGCTCGGGGCCATGCTCGGCACCGTCCCATGTAGACCAGCGATGACCGGCCTCGGGCTCATCGGTGTCGGCGTTGGTATCGAAGGCGGCCGCAGAACGCGGCCCCCGCTTCACAAAGTCAAAGTCATCGTCGTCGAAGCGGCGACGGGGCATGGTGGAGTCTCCTGGCTCGAAGCGAAAGTGGGCAGGCGAAGGCGCGAGACGACGGCAACCATTACGCGACCCCCTTCCACTCGATCCGAAGATTCCGGCCACGACCCTGCTACAACGGAGCCAGCCGGCGCAACCGATTTATTCAGGCGTACCGCGCGACGCCAGCGGTGGCGAGCACCGTCGCCAGCGCCGGGATCACGCCCTCGGCGATCTTTGTCGGCCGAAACCGCGACTCCACCCACGTTCGCCCCCGGTGCAGCCACACGCTCGGCAGCCCCATGGCGGCGGCCCCGCCGATGTCGGCCTCGGGGCTGTCGCCAATCACCCACGCTCCCGCCAGGCGCATCCGCACGCGCTGCGCGGCGAGCGCGAAGATCCGCGGGTTCGGCTTGCTCACCCCCGCGTCCTCGGAGATCACCCAGTCGGCGATGTACTGGTCCAACCCGGTACGCCTGATCTTGATGTCCTGGTGCCGGCTCGCACCGTTCGTGACCACCACCGGCACCCAGCCCGCGTCGTCGGCGATCCGCAGCGCGCACGCCACCAGCGGGTCGAGCGTGAGCCGCTCGACCAGCCCCTCGGTGAGCTCGTCGACCAGGTCGATCGATGGGATGCGCAGCCGGTACCGGTCGCGGATCGCGTCGGCCACGTCCCACCGGTCGGTCAGTCCATCGGCGTCGATGGCGATCAGCCAGTCGAGGTCGGCCGGCGGCGCACCGATCTCGTTCAGGAAACCCTTCGCCCACCCCACGAACGCCCCTGCCCGGTCGAGCAGGGTGTTGTCCAGATCGAGGAGCAGGAGGGGCACTCGCGCACCCTACGTGACCACCTGCTCCTTACAACAGATCCGAATCGTTAACAAGCTGTGTGATAACTCAGCCGATCCGCTCGGGCCGGCATCCGCCCTGGTCAGAGCGGTGCTCGGCGAGCATGGCGTGCGCACCGCGCACCCGTGCCAAATCATCGGCATCGAGCGTCGCCACCACGACCCGCTCACCCGCGTCGGCCCGCGCGCGCCAGCGGCCGCCCCTCCGGGTCATAGATCGCCGCCCCACCGTTGAACCGCCACGGCTCCACCCCGCCCACCGAGTTCGCGAACACCACGTACATCGTGTTGCCGAGCGCTCGCGCCGCGTAGGACACGTCGCGCCGATGCGCCGACCCCACACGTACCCGCTCGGGTACAGCGCTCGCGGGCCGCCGCGCGCAGCGGGTCCAGGCGCGCGTCCGCCACCCACCCGCCGTCGTCGGCAACGACGCCGGTCGCCGGCCGTCGCAGACCCGGCGGGTGATAGGCCGGAAGAAAAGCTCTGGGAGTACCGCCAGCGTGGCCCCCTGGCCGGCGGTGATCCGCGCCAGTTCGGCTGCCCGTGCCGCGTCGCCCGCGAGATCGCCGGGCACCGCCTCGGCCTGCACCGCGGCCACCGTGATCGGACGCATCACGCGATCCTGCCAGAATCGTCTCGATGAGCTTCTACGAACCGGCCGGCGACGACGCGTTCGCCGCCACCACGCACACGCAGGGCCCCTGGGTGCCCGGGCAGCAGCACGCCGGTCCGCCGGCCGCCCTGCTGGCCCGGGCCATCGAGCGGTTACCGTCCACAGTGGCCGGCCCGGCCCAGGTGGTGCGCCTGACCGTCGAGATCCTCACCGCGATCCCGGTGGCTGAGGTGCGCACCCGCGCCCAGGTGGTCCGGCCGGGCCGCTCGGTCGAGCTCGTCGAGGCCGACCTGCTCGCCGGCGACCGCCCGGTCCTTCGCGCTCGCGCCTGGCGGGTGCGCACCACACCGCTCGACCTCACCCTGCCACCGCCGGAGAGCGCGCCGCCGTTGCCGGACGGCGAGACGCGCTTCGCCCAGTCGATGTGGCAGGTCGGATACCTGAAGGCGTTGGAGTGGCGGTTCGCCGAGGGGCACTTCGAGGTGCCCGGCCCGGCCGTGGTGTGGGCCCGGCAGCGGGTGCCGCTGGTGTCCGATGAGGAGCCGAGCGGCCTGCAGCGGTTGCTGGTCCTCGCGGACTCCGGCAACGGCGTCAGCGGCCTGATCGACTCGGACGAGTGGCTGTTCATCAACACCGAGCTGACCGTCCACCTGCACCGGCAACCGGCCGGCGAGTGGATGTGCATGCGCGCCCGCAGCACGCTCGACCCGAGCGGGGTGGGTCTGGCTGAGACCGAGCTGTTCGACCGCGACGGGCGGGTGGGGCGGGGCGCTCAGGCGCTCCTGATCGGGCGCCGCGGATAACCCAAGCCGTACGTACGGATTGCCCCGTGCTGGGTCGTCATGACACGATCGCTGCGTGCCCAGGGTAAGCCAGGACCAGCTTGACGCACGCCGCCAGGAGATCCTCGGCGCGGCGCGGGCCTGTTTCGCCCGGCACGGATACGAGGGCGCCACCGTGCGCCGGCTGGAGGAGGCCACCGGACTGTCCCGGGGCGCGATCTTCCACCACTTCCGCGACAAAGACTCGCTCTTCCTCGCCGTCGCCGAGGACGACGCCGTCGCCATGGTCGAGACCGTCGCGCGCAACGGCCTCGTCCAGGTCATGCGCGACCTGCTCGCCCGCGCCGACTCCAGCGAGACCGCCGGCTGGCTCGGCAGCCAGCTCGAGGTGTCCCGCCGGCTGCGCACCGACCCGGCGTTCGCCAAGCGGTGGGCGCAGCGGTCGGCCGCGATCACCGACGCGACCCGCGAGCGCCTGCGCCGCCAACGGGAGGCCGGGGTGCTGCGCGACGACGTACCGCTTGAGGTCTTGACCCAGTTCCTGGAGCTGGCGTACGACGGGCTGGTGTTGCACCTGGCCATGGGGCGCCCCGCGGGCGACCTCGGCCGCGTGCTCGACCTGGTCGAAGAGGCCGTCCGGCGCACGTGACGCCGGGTCGCACACTGGGAGCATGTACGGAGTCGGCATCGGGTGGCGGCCAGAGATCTCCGGGTTCGTGGCCGAGCTGCCCGGGCTGCGCTTCACCGAGGTGATCGCCGAGTCGGTGCCCGCCACGGGGCCGCTGCCGGCGCAGCTCACGGCGCTGCGCGACCGGGGCGTGGCGGTCGTGCCGCACGGCGTGCGGCTCTCCCTCGGCGGCGCCGAGCCCATCGACCCGGCCCGGGTGCGCCGCCTCGCCACCGCCGCCGATCGGCTGGGCGCGCCGCTGGTCAGCGAGCACATCGCGTTCGTGCGGGCCGGCGGCCTGGAAGCCGGTCACCTGCTGCCGTTG
This sequence comes from Micromonospora sp. CPCC 206061, assembly GCF_036906915.1. NCBI lineage: Bacteria > Bacillati > Actinomycetota > Actinomycetes > Micromonosporales > Micromonosporaceae > Micromonospora > Micromonospora sp. CPCC 206061. The sequence goes on along the minus strand of NZ_JBAKHX010000029.1, from coordinate 2,750 downwards.
CCGCGTAGCCGGGAGGCCGTCGACGCGGTCGTCGCCAACGTCACCCGAGCCCAGGCCGAGCTGCCGGTGCCGCTCGCACTGGAACCGATCGCCGCGCTCTTCGACTGGCCGGACGATGAGCTGACCGAGGCGGAGTTCCTGACGGAAATTCTCGACCGCACCGGGGCGCTGCTGCTCCTCGACGTCGCCAACGTGTACGCCAACGCCCGCAACCGCGGCACCGACCCGGCGGAACTGCTCGACGCCCTGCCCCTCGACCGCGTGGCGTACGTCCACGTGGCCGGCGGCGACGAGCACGGCGGCATCTACCACGACACGCACGCCCACGCCGTACCGGAGCCCGTGCTGGACCTGGTCACGGCCCTGTGCGCTCGGCGCCGCCCACCGGCCCTGATGTTGGAACGCGACGGCGCCTACCCGCCCGCTTCCTCATTGCTCACGGAGCTGGACGCGATAGCGGCAGCCTCCGGCTACCCGGCCGTGACATGACCACCGCCCGTCGCCAACCCGAGCCACCTGCTCAGGCCGCGAACACCGATCAGGGTGCGCGGGCCGGAGTGGCGAGTGGGCTTGGCGAGCGGCAAGCGGCGCTGGTCGCCGCATTGGTCGCTGGCGCGCCGATCCCGGAGGGCTTCGACCCACGACTGGTGGAGGCTGCCCGGCGCGCGCTGCTACGCAAGCGGGCCGGCGACGTGGCCTGGCACTGGCCGCTGCTGGCGGCGTCGTTCGGCGCGCGGTGGCCCCAGGTGTTCGCCGAGTGGGCCGACGGCCGGCCACCCCAGGGCGCGTGGCAGGACGGCCTGGACCTGGCGCGATCCGTCCCGCTCACCGGCGCCGCGGCGGCTGAACTGGCCTCCCGCACGCCGCCCCGTCGGTGGTGGCATCGCCGCCGCGCGTGACACGATCGGCCTCATGGACCTCGGACTCAGCGAACGGGTGTACGTCCTCACCGGCGCCTCACGCGGCTTGGGGTTCGCCACCGCCGAGTGCCTGGTGGCCGACGGCGCCCGCGTGGTGCTCTCCGCACGCTCAGCCGACGGCGTGGCCGCCGCCTGCGAAAAGCTCGGCGACCGAGCCTTCGGCGTACCGGCCGACCTCCGCGACCCGGCCGCCGCCGGGCACCTCGTCGCTGCGGCCCAGGAACGGTTCGGCCGGCTCGACGGAGCGCTGCTGTCGGTGGGCGGACCGCCGCGCGGCACCGCCGCCGAGGTGAGCGACGACCAGTGGCGCGACTCGTTCGAGACGGTCTTCCTCGGCGCCGTCCGCGCGGCCCGCACGGTGGCCGGTGCGCTCGGCGAGGGCGGCGCGATCGGGTTCGTGCTGTCCACGTCGGTGCGCGGCCCGATCCCAGGTCTCGGCATCTCCAACGGCCTGCGGCCGGGTCTCGCGGGCGTGGCCAAGGACATGGCTGACGAGTACGGGCCGCGCGGGGTGCGGGTGTTCAGCCTGCTGCCGGGCCGCTTCCTGACCGACCGCAACCGGGAGCTGTTCGCCGCCACGGGCGATGCCGACAGCGCCCGCGCCGAGGCGGAGGCCTCCATCCCGCTACGCCGCATCGGCGCCCCCGCCGAGTTCGGCCGCGTGGCCGCCTTCCTCCTGTCCCCCGCGGCCAGCTACGTGAGCGGCGCCGCCATCCCCATAGACGGAGCCGTCCTCCGCTCCCTCTAACCCCCCGCCTCCCCTCTCCCCCCACTCCCCCACTCCCCGCCGTCCCCACCTCTCCCGCTCCCCGCCGTCTCACCCCCTCCCGCTCCCCGCCGTCTCGCCCCCTCCTCCCGCCGATCAAGGACAAACGCACGTGATTTGATCTCTTTTCCGTGTGCATTTGCCCTTGATCGCGACGAAATCCCTTGATCGACTAATCGCCCGCAGGGAAATGGTGGCGCCGACCCCATAGGGTGCGCTCATGGCAACGCTCGAACCGTGGCACCTGGCGGTAGCAGCGTGCGTTTTCCTCGTCACAGCGGCCGTCCTCGTGGGGGTCGGCCTCCTGTCGATCAAGCGGCAACGATAAAGGGATGAGGCCCACGAAATCCCAGGTCGCCGCCGCAGCCGGCCGCACCATCCCGGACGTGATCCGCGACGATCTTGCCGTGCTCTTCTGCGGGATAAACCCGGGCCTTTACTCGGGTGCGACCGGGCACCATTTCGCGCGACCGGGCAACCGATTCTGGCCCGCACTGCACCGGGCCGGCTTCACCCCGCGCCAGCTCGACCCGGCTGAGCAGGGGAAACTGCCGGAGTACGGGTTGGGGATCACGAACCTGGTGGCTCGGGCCACAGCGCGCGCCGACGAGCTGGCCGCCGCCGAGCTAGTCGAGGGGGGCCAGATCCTGGCGGCCAAGGTGGCCCGGCACCGGCCTCGATGGGTGGCGGTAGTGGGCGTGACCGCATACCGGGCGGCCTTCGCGCGGCCAAAGGCCGCGGTGGGACGGCAGGCCGAAACACTCGGGCCAGCAGGGCTGTGGGTGCTGCCCAATCCGAGCGGGCTCAACGCGCACTTCCAGCTCGACGCGCTGGCGGCCGAGTTCGCGGCGCTGCGCGCGGCGGCGAGCTAGGTCCAGCGTCAGCCTCTCCCCGCATGCCTCGATCAAGGGCTTTCGCATCGATCAAGGGCAAACGCACGCGGAAAAGAGATCGAACCACGTGCGTCTGCCCTTGATCGACGGAAGGGGCGCGGCCGCGGGGCGCGGGGCGGACCCGCGGGGCACGACCCGCGGGGCGCCGGGCGCCGGGCGCCGGGCGCCGGG
>NZ_JBAKHX010000028.1:0-89553 GCF_036906915.1 Micromonospora sp. CPCC 206061 | reverse complement strand
CGCCGGGGCGCGGGCCCGCCGGGGTGCGGGCCCGCCGGGGGCGCGCCGCGCGGGGCCGCGGGTGGTGGGTTCAGAAGAGGGTCAGGGGGAAGACTTCGAACTGGGCGGCGTGGCGGGTGCCCAGGCGGGTGCCGGTCGCGCGGCCGATGCCGTCGAGGAACTCTTCCGGGTCGAACGTGCCCGCGCCAAGGCCGCGCAGGTAGGCGTCGTGGGCGCGCAGGGACTCCAGGCCGCGGGCGAACGTGTCCGACACGTCGACGGCGTGCTTCGCGTCTGGCGAGCCGGAGCACCAGACCTGTTGCACGCCGCCCCATGGTTCGAGGCCATCGTCTAGTTGGTCGGTGAAGACCCAGCGGTTGCCGGCGTCGCGGACGGCGTCGAGCACGGCGCGGCCGGTCGCGATGTGGTCGGCCTGGTTCAGCATGATGGCGCCGTCCCAGGTGTCGCGGAAGTTGTTCGTGATCACGATGTCGGGACGGTGCCGGCGGACCACCTTCGCCAGGGCGCGACGCAGCGGCACACCGTACTCGATGATGCCGTCGGGGAAGCCCAGGAACTCGACGTCGTGGACGCCCACGACGGCGGCCGAGGCCCGTTGCTCATCCTCGCGGACGCCGCGCGTCTGCTCCGGTGGCATCCCGTCGATGCCGGCCTCGCCGCTGGTGACCAGGCAGTACGCGATGTGCTTGCCCTGGTCGGTCCAGCGCGCGATGGCCGCGGCGGCACCGAACTCCAGGTCGTCGGGGTGGGCCACGATGGCCAGTGCGCGCTCCCAGGTCTCGGCGAGCGGTTCCAGCGGGTTCGTCATGCGCCAAGTCTGTCAAACGCGGTGACGGAGCCCACGGTCTCTAATGGTTGAAGCTACAACTTTATTCGGCGTACGTTGTTGATGAAGGTTCATTGACTTGGAGGTCGGGATGACGGACGCGATGCTGGGAGTGCGCCCCGCCGCGGTGCGTACCCGGGTGACGGTGCCGCTGGCCTTCCCGGACGGGTACCGCACGAGTGCCGAGGTGTTCACCTTCACCGGGCTCGTGGACGGCCGGGAGCACCTGGCGCTGGCCCTCGGCGACTGGCGCTCGGCGGCGACCCCGCTGGTGCGCCCGCACAGCGAGTGCCTGACCGGGGACGTGTTCGGCAGCGAGCGCTGCGACTGCGGGCCTCAGCTGCGCGAGGCGGTCGAACGCATCACCGACGCCGGCGGGTTCCTGCTGTACCTGCGGCAGGAGGGCCGGGGGATCGGCCTCTACGCCAAGCTCGACGCCTACGCGTTGCAGGACACCGGCATGGACACCTACCAGGCCAACCTGGCCCTCGGCCACGGCGAGGACGAGCGTGACTATGCCGCCGCCGCGCAGATGCTGCGGGCGCTGGGCGCCGACCGCGTGCGGCTGCTGAGCAACAACCCCGACAAGGCGCTGCAGCTTGACGCCCTCGGCATTCAGGTCGAGGAGCGGATCCCGACCGGCGTACACCTGTCGGCCGACAACGCCCGCTACCTCGCTACCAAGGTTACCCACACCCGCCACACCATCGATCTGCCACTGTGGAGCACCCGATAAACCTCGACGACGCCTGGCAGGCCCACGATGAGAGCTGACACGGACCGGCTGTGGCTGGCGGCCGCGATCCAGGTGTCGCGGCAGTCGCCGCCGTCGCCGCACCGGTATGCCGTCGGGGCGGTCGTCGTCGACCGTGACGGCACCGTGCTGGCGACCGGATACACCGGCGAGGGCGACCCCCGCAACCACGCGGAGGAGGTCGCGCTCGCGAAGCTGGCCGGGCTCGATCTCACGCGCGCCACGCTGTACACGTCGCTGGAACCCTGCACCGCGCGCTCGTCGCGGCCGGCGTCCTGCGCGGGGCTGATCCTCGCGGCCGGCGTCGGCCGGGTCGTGTTCGCGTTGCGCGAGCCGCCGCTGTTCGCCGACTGCGACGGTGTGGAGACGCTGCGCGTCGCCGGGGTGGAGGTCGTCGAGGTCGGCGACCTGGCGCACCTCGTTGGCCAGGTCAACGCCCACGTCCTTCGGTCAGGGCTTCGGGCCGAGGCGGGCCGAGCTGCGCTCGTCGGACCAGCGTGAGGCTGGATCGACGTAGCTGCGCAGCAACTCTGCGAGTTGCCCGAGCTCGAGGTCGAGGACCCTGCCGGCGACGAAGTGGGCCTTATCGGTGAGGTGGACGAAGGCGTTGCCGTGGAGAAGTCGTCTAGATCTACTTTTCGGCGGTCACGAGGTAGAAGGTGAAGCCGGCTACCACCGGGCCGCGGGCGACGCGGCGGAGCCAGGCGTCGGCTCTCGCCTCGGCGAGCCTGCCGGCCTGGATGGCGCGGGCGCAGTTGCGCCGCAGCCCCAGGATCTGGTCGGCCGTGCCGAAGTCGCGGAACAGCACCGCGATCGGCTCGACTGAGCGCACGCGCAGGCCGGCGTCGACGCACAGGCGTACCAGCTGGCGGCCGACCGTCGCGTTGCGCACCTGGCCCGCGACGAACTCGGCGAAGCCGCTGCTCGTCTCGTGGTCTTCATCGGCGACGGCGAGGGTGTGCCAGTCGGGCTCGGCCATGCCGCACAGCCCGCCGGGTCGCAGTACGCGGCGGATCTCGGTGATCGATGTCGTCGGGTCGGGCACGTGCTGGAGTACCCGGTCGACCCTGGCGCGGTCGGCGCTGCCGGAGGCCAGGGGAAGGTCGGCGGCGTCGCCGGGGCATACGACCACGTTTGGTCGGTCGGCAAGGCGGCGGCGGGCCTCGTCGAGCATCCGGGGGTCGCGGTCGACGCCGATGACCGAGCCGTCGGTGCCGGTCGCGTCGGCGAGCGCGGCCAGGTCGGTGCCGGGCCCGCAGCCGATGTCGACGACCGTGTGGCCGGGCAGCACGTCGAGGGCGTCGACGAAGCGTCGCTTGTAGGCCTGGCCCGCGGTCGTGGCGGCGGCGGCGTCCAGGTACGCGATCGGATCTGGGGCGGTCATTCGCCAAGCCCACCACAGGGGTGCGGGCGATTGGTGGAGACGTTGTGCAGGAACGGCGGGTCGCGGCCGCCTCAGTCTCAACAGCGGTACCAAATCCCGCGATAAGGCTGCGGCGCTGGCCAAGCTCACCTGTACTGAATCTTGGAAGCGTGCGCGGCTCGTCGTGATTCGGGCCGGCATATGCGCGGGGGTGTCTGCGGATGAAGACATGTCCCTACTGCGCCGAGCCTATTCAGGACAAGGCGCTCAAATGCCGGTGGTGCGGCAGCGAACTGCCCGGTACGTCGGTGGGGCCCGACACGAGTCAACGTGCGGCCGAGCCGTCACCGCCCGCACCGGCGGGCAGGATGGCCGCGTTCGCCGCGTTTCTGGCCGAGTCGGTGCTGTCGCCAGCCGGCCTCCGCCGCTGGTGGCGGACACCCGCTGTCGGCGCGGTCGGGGCGTTCGTCGCTGGATACGCGGCCTGCCTGATTCTGGTCAGCCTGCTCATCGTGCTCTCCGGGCCGGAGGATGGACCGGGACCGGACCTCTTCCTTCTCGCGATGCTGTGTCTGTTGCTCTTCCAACGCGTCGGCATCGTCTTCGATGGTGACTTCTCGACAACGACGGTGACGTTCGCGCCGCTCGGGGGGATGCTCATTGTTGGTGTGATCCTGGCGGCGGCCGGACGGTTCGTCGCGCGTTCCGAGCGGGAGCCGCGCGGCCGCTTCCTCGTCGTCGTGCGCCTCGCGGTGGTGTACGCGTTGCTGTCATTCGGGGGCTCGCTGATCGCCCGTCTCGACGTGGATGGCGACGAGGCCCATGCCTCGGCGGTGGGCGCGCTGTTCCTGCCGTTCGTGTGGGCCGTCGTCTTCGGAGCCACCGGGGCACTGCGGTCGAAGAGGGACCAGTCCTGGGCGCGAATTCTGGCCAGAATGGACGGTCGGCTCCCTGGTACGGCGGCCGGGACCACGGGAGCGGCGGCCGGTGCGCTGGTCGCTGGCGCCCTGGGAATGCTCGCGGTCGTCGTCGCCCTGCTGGCCGCGGCATTTGATGGCGACGCCGGCGTCGATGTGCGGCCCGGTGTCCTCGCCCTCCTGGCGTTGCTGGCCATGCCGAACCTGGTCACTTGGGCGGTGGTCGCGGGGATGGGGGCCACCATGAGCGCGAGCGTGAGTGGCTTCGGCGGCTACGAGTCCTCGTCGGCCGGCGTGTTCGGTGCGGCCGGCGCGGGCGACATGGACGTTCCCCGATACTGGCTCCTTCTGCTGTTGATTCCGCTCGCGGCCACGGTGCGGGCGGGCTATGTGGCCGCGGGCCGGGCCGGTCCCGAGCCGCGAACGGCCGTCACGGCCGCACTGTACGCCGGTGCCCCGCTCGTCGTCGGCTGCTGGGTACTGGCGTGGCTGGCGAGTGGGCAGATCGAGGCGGCTGGTGCCAGCGTCCACATCAGACCGTCCACGGTGGCCACCGTGTTTCTGCCGCTCATATGGGCGGTAGTGGGCACCTGGCTTGGCGCGATGATCCATCTGGCCAGGCAGCAGCCGGGTACGGCACGGCCGGTCGCCGGCCCACCCCCGGTCTTCTGCACCAGCTGCGGCCGCGCCTGCGCCGACGGCGACTCCTACTGCGAAGCGTGCGGCACGCGACTGAGAACCGGTGACTGAGCACGGTCAGGAGGCACGAATGACCGAGCGACTGGAGAACCGCTGTCCAAACGGCCACCCCGTGCGTCCCGACGCGCGATTCTGCCCCGCGTGTGGGACCGAGGTGACCGGCACGGAGCGCCCGCCGGACCTTCTCGCCCCCGCGCTACCCGACCGGGCCCGGTGGCGGAGCCGATGGGTGATCGTCGGTGCCGCCTTCGCCTTGGTCGCCGCCGTCACCGTCGGCGCCGCGGCACTCCGCCCGGGCGGCGGGGACGACGCCACGGAACCGGATACGCCGGCACCGCCGGCGCCATCGCCGACGCTCGCGGCTCCCGAGACCACGCCCGGCGCTCCGACCACCGCTCCGCCCGCGCCGCCGCGGAGGCGCACGACGGTCGCGCCCCCGCCACCACGCGAGCCGTACGTACCGCGCTACCTCGGCGTCGTCGACTACGCGCCGGCGAGCGCCGACCCACGGGCCGTCGACGTCGCCTGGATGCTGGACGCGTATTTCTCCGGCATCAACGAGCGGGACTACGAACGGACGCGCGCGGTGATCGATTCCCGACATCCGATCGACCCCCACAGCACCGCGGGCTGGAGCGCCTTCATCGATGGCGTGTCCACGACCTACGACAGCGACATCGTGTTGCGGGAGGTGGCCGACGACCATCTTGGCGAGGGGGCCGCGATTGCTTGGGTGACCTTCCAGAGCACCCAGGACCCCGGCTACGGGCCGAGCGGCAGCGAGGAGCAGACCTGCACGCGCTGGGAGATGCGGCACACGCTGTCCGAGCCGACGCCGGGACAGTTCCTGCTGCTGTCCACCGGCGCCGAGCACACCCCGTGTTGAGAGGCCAGACAGAGGAGGCGGCCCATGTCGGAGCACAGATCGGCGATCTCCCAGGCGAGTTCCCGTGCTGGTGCGGCGCGCGGTTTCGAGTGAAGGGCCCATACGCCACGCGTAGGCGCCCGCGGGCTGGACCGCTGAGTGGTTGACTGGGCGGCATGTTGCCTTGGGACGTCGAACTCGCCGGCCGCCTCGACCGCGTCACCATCGAATCCAAGCTGCTGCGCGGCAACCCGCTCGGCGACCCGCACCAGCGGCCGATCTGGGTGTACCTGCCGCCGGGTTACGACGAGAGCGCCGTGCGGTACCCGGCGGTGTACGTGATCCAGGGGTACACCGGGCACGTCGCCATGTGGGCCAACCGCGCGCCGTACCGGCAGCCGTTCATCGAGACCGCCGACGCCCTGTTCGCGTCCGGTGAGGCGCCGCCGTGCGTCGTGGTGTTCGTCGACGCGTGGACCGCCTATGGCGGCTCGCAGTTCGTCGACTCGCCCGGCACCGGGGCGTACCACTCGTACCTGTGCGACGAGGTGGTGCCGTGGGTCGACGCGCGGTACCGCACGCTGGCCAACCGGGAGGCGCGGGCGATCAGCGGCAAGTCGTCCGGCGGCTTCGGGGCGATGGTCACGCCGATGCTGCGGCCGGACCTGTTCGGGGCTTTCGCCACGCACGCCGGCGACAGCCTGTACGAGCTGAGCTACATCCCCACGTTCCCCAAGGCGGTGCGGCTGCTGCGCGACTACGACCATGACATCCAGCGGTGGTGGGCCGACTTCCGGTCCCGGACCTCCTTCACGAAGGAGGCCGACAGCGAGCTGCTGATCCTGCTCGGCTGCGCGGCCTGCTTCTCGGCGCGCCCGGACGGCACGCCGGAGCTGCCGTTCGACCAGAGGACCGGCGCGCTGCTGCCGGAGGTGTGGCAGCGCTGGCTCGACTGGGACCCCGTGCGGATGGTCGACCGGTACGCGGAGGCGCTGCGGTCGGTGCGCTCGATCTGGATCGACGCCGGCACCCGCGACGAGTGGTACCTGGATCTGGGTGCGGAGGAATTCCGGGCACGTCTTGACCGGATCGGGGTGCCGGCCGACCGGATCCACTTCGAACTGTTCGACGCCGGGCACGGCGGCATCGACTACCGGTACCCGATGGCGCTGGCCTGGCTCGCGAAGCGCCTGGCCCACGAGGGCTGACCCACGGCGAGGCCGGCGGGGCCCTGCCTTTAAGATCGCGATCATGATGGCACCTTCGCTGGACGGGCGTAGCTTCGCCGCCGTCGCCAACGTCGGCGGCGAGGTCGGGGCGGACACGATCTTCGAGTACCGCGAGCGGGACGGCGAGGTGTGGGCCACCTATCGGGGCGGGGCGGTGCGCCACGGGTACCTGGTCGGCACCCGCACTGGTGACACGCTGGACATCCGGTACGTGCAGCTGAACGCCGACGGTGAGACGTCGGGCGGGCACTGCGCGACCTCGATCGAGGTGCTGCCGGACGGCCGGCTGCGCCTGGATGAGGTGTGGGAGTGGGAGTCGAAGCCGGGCGGGGGCACCAGCGTCGTCGAAGAGCTCAGGAGTGTCCCGTGATCTGGTGGGGCCGGTAGGGGAACTCCAGCTCGGTGGCCTCTTCGTCGCTGAGCGTCACGTTGACGGCGGCGACCGCGTCGTCGATGTGCCCGAGCTTGGTGGCGCCGACGATCGGCGCGGTGACGGCGGGCTGGCGCATCAGCCAGGCGAGGGCCACCTGTGCGGCGGGGACGCCGCGCCGCTGCGCGACCGCCGTGACGGCCTCGACGACGTCGGCGTCGGAGGTGTGTGAGTCCGGGTACAGCTGGCGGGCCATCGGGTCGTTGCTGGCGCGGGTGGTGCCGCGACCCCGTCCACCGGCCAGCAGGCCACGGGCGAGAGGGCTCCACGGGACGACGCCGACGCCCTGGTCGAGGCAGAGCGGGAGCATCTCGCGTTCTTCCTCGCGGTACACCAGGTTGTAGTGGTTCTGCATGGACACGAACGGCGTCCAGCCGTTGGCCGCGGCCACGTGCTGGGCCTTGGCGAACTGCCACGCCCACATGCTGGAGGCGCCGATGTAGCGGGCCTTGCCGGAGCGCACCACGTCGTGCAGCGCCGCCATCGTCTCCTCGATCGGCGTCTCGTAGTCCCAGCGGTGGATCTGGTACAGGTCGACGTGGTCGGTGCCGAGCCGGCGCAGTGAGGCGTCGATGCCGGCGAGGATGTGCTTGCGCGACAGGCCCCTGTCGTTGGGCCCGTCGCCCATCGGGTTGTACACCTTGGTGGCCAGCACGTAGTCGTCGCGGTGGGCGAAGAGGTCACGCAGCAGCTTGCCGGTGACCTCTTCGCTGGCGCCGTCGGAGTACATGTCGGCGGTGTCGAAGAACGTGATGCCCTGCTCGACCGCGCGGCGTACGACCGGCTCGGCGTCCTCTATCTCCAGCACCCAGTCGCGCCATCGGGATGTGCCGTAGCTCATCATGCCGAGACAGACGCGGGACACCTTGAGGCCGGTCGAGCCGAGTCGTACGTACTCCATGCGCCCACCCTATGCGGGGGCGAAGGCCTTCACCTCCAGCAGGCCGACGGAGTCGGCCGCGCTCTGCAACACCACGCGCAGGCGCGTGGTGTTGACCGACGAGAAACTGACCACGTTGTACTGGTTGGCCGCCCGCGGGTACGTGGCGGGGATGTCGACGTACGCGCTGCCGTTCCAGTACTGGAGCTTCCACGATGCGGGCATGTCGATGCCCTGGTTGTCGTCGAAGAAGTACACCTCGGCGCGGCCGAGGTTGACCGCCGACGGCCAGGTCAGCTCGGCCCACTGCTCACCCTCGTTGGGCCAGGTGCCCCAGCGCGGGTTGACGGTGTCGTTGCTCGACGGCGGGTCGATGCCGTCGTTGATCGCGGCCACCGACTCCCACGACGAGGTGAACGACGCGCTGGGCGTCGCCTGGAGCGCCAGGTTCGGGTTGGGCTCCGGGTTGGGACCGCCGCTGCCCCGGTTGTACACCTTCACCTCGGTCAGCCCGGCCTTGGAGCCGGACGCGTGCGTCATCTGTATCCGGATGCGTTGCGCGCTGACCGGGGTGAACTGGACGAGGTTGTAGTTGCCCTGCGGCGTGGACGGTGTCTTGACCGCGTTGGCAACGTTCGTCCAGGTGCTGCCGTTCAGGTACTGGACGGTGTACGACGACGGCGCCCGGTACGTGGCGTTCTGCGGCCGGCTGTCGCGGAAGTGCAGCCGCACCTCGTCGACCGTCCGGGTCTGGTTGAAGTTCAGCTCGTACCAGTCCGTGGCGTTCGGCGAGCCGCTGGAGCCCCAGATCGGGTCGTTGATCGTGTACCCGTCGATGGCGGCACCGGTCGAGGTGCCCGAGGCGGTGTACGAAGCGGTCGCGCTCGCGCCCTGCGCCAGGTTGGGCAGCGTCGAGGTGATGTCGACGCCCGCCTTGGCGAAGATGTCCGTGATGCGGGGGCCGGTCAGCTGCACGCTCTGCGGCGTGCCGAGCCCGGCGACGGCGGTGTTGAAGGCGACGGTGCCGCCGGCGGGCAGGCTCACCGAGCCGTTGGCCGGGTTGTAGACCGCGCGGGTGAGCGAGTTGACGGTGAACGCGCGGTTGCCGTCGATGTAGACCGAGTACCCCTGCGGGACGCCCGAGTAGCGGGTCACGCCGTCGGCCGGGTCGTCCCAGACGATGCTGAGGTCGTGGCCGCGGTACCGCAGGTTGTTGATCGCGAAGTGCGACCAGTTGATGTTGATCGGCCACAGCTCGATCTGGGCGTCGTTGCGCGGACGCAGGCCGGCGACGTCTTCGATCACGGTCCAGTTGCTGCTGCCCAGGATGTTGTGGTGGATCCAGGACCGGTACGTGATGGAGCTGCCGTTCCAGTTGGCCCAGAACTCGTTGGCGTCCGGCCACGACGTGTTGCCGCCGATGTACTGCGCCCAGGCGTTCCAGTAGAGCAGCTTCTTGTACCACTCGTTGTTCATCCACTGGTTGGGGTAGTTGCGCAGCACCGATCCGAGCAGCCTGAACTGGACGGTCGAGTTGATGGTGGAGAAGTTGTTGCTACCGGTGCCCGAGGCGGCCTTGTCGCGCTGGTTGGCCGTGTAGAACGGGTAGATCGGGTACTCGGCCGGGTCGTCGAACAGGCGCAGCGCCTGCTTGTACTGGTCGGTGTTGGGCATCAGGCCGACCGCGTACGGGTAGAAGTTGTTGATCTCCTTCCACGGCACGTGCTCGTTGGTGGACACGTGCCGGTGCTCGAGCATCTGCCGGTTCGGGTTCCACAGCTGGGTGATGATGCCGTTGCGCACCCGGTCGGCGATCGCCTGCATCTCGTTCGCCTTGGCGGTGTTGCCGATCGCCTGGTACGCCTGCACGGCGGCCAGCGCGTTGCTGTACACGTACGCGCCCTCGGCCCGGTCGAGCCAGCCCGAGCGCCAGTGGAACGACACCGCGTCGGCGTCGTTGCCGGTCAGCGCGCCCCAGTCGTACTCGATGACCCCGTCGTTGTCGTGGTCGTAGAACGAGAGCTGACCCTTGACGTCCTGCTCGGCGTACCGGGCGAAGTTGGCCAGCATCGCCGGCTGTCCACCGTGGATCTGGTACGCCCGCCAGCCGGCCTCGGAGATGTACTGGGTGTAGCTGTTGGACCAGTTGGCAGGGTCACCGGGGTTGTCCATGTACCGGCCGTTGCGGGACACCGTGCCGACGTTGAGCCAGTTGCCGTAGGCGTACATCGGGTTCCGCAGGTACTTCAGGTCGTCGATGTGCATCGGCTGGGTCAGCACGATCGAGTTGTTGTACCCCAGCACGCCCTCGGTCGAGGTGGGGAACTGGTAGGTCTGGCCCGGCAGGTCGCCGTCGAAGCTGTTGAAGCGCATCAGCCACCAGCGGTAGTAGATGTTCTTCTTGATGGCCGCCTCGGGCACGTCGATGTACGGGATGTTCTCGGCCCACCAGCGGTTGTAGGCGCGCACGTGGGTGGCGAACGCGGTCGCGTTGTTGTACCCGCGGTAGGTGTTGTACTCGGACAGCGACGCGGGGATCTCGTTCGTGACGAAGCCCATCACGACCTTGGCCTCGACCGTCTGCCCGGCGCCGACGGTGACGGAGCGGTTGAGGCCGCCGCTTCCCACCGCGAACCCGCTGTCGCCGCCCAGCCGGGGGAACAGCGTGGTGAGGCTGTTGTATGAGGCGCGCTGGCCGGTGAGCTCGGTGCCGCTCGCGGTCGTCGCGTACGGCGAGGTGGCCCGCAGTTGCAAAGTCGTCGAGGCGGAGCCGGTGTTGGTGATCGACATGTTCGTCACCAGCACGTTGTTGTCGGTGATGAACTTGGTCTGGTTGACGCGGACCGAGCCGGACGTGTGCACGCTGCGCCAGTGTGAGGGCCCCTGCCAGCGCTGGGACGCCTGCTCGGTGAACGTGCCGGGGGTTATGGCCACCGTGTACGCGCTCTGGTCGCTGAGGCTCTCGAAGTGGGCGACCCGCCCGCCGAAGCCGATGGTGCCCGGGGTGTGCAGCTTCATGAACACGCCGCGGCCGCGGGTCATCAGGATGCCGCCGTCGGCGTCGGCCGGGTCGCTGCCCGTGCGGCCGAGCAGGCGGTCCATCCAGAAGTCGGTGCCGCCGGCTTCCGCGTCGTAGATGGCCTGCATGGTGTTTCCGGTGGAGTACCCGACGGGCGGCTGGGGGATGGCCGGGCCGTTGAAGGACGGGTATCCGATGGTCTGGGCGGCGCTGGCTGGCGACGCCAGGAGGCTGGCCACAACGACCGTGGTCAGCACGAAGGACAGGGGTCTGCGCATCGCGTACCTCTCATGAGGGGGACCGGGTGGGGCCGGCAGGAGCCGGTGCCGCGAGCTACGCCGCCCGGCCGCGCTCACGTGATGCGTAAGGCGGAGCGTACAGATGGTGATCGATGGGAGCAAGCCCGGTACGCTCCTGGCGTGTTGTACCCACCGGATCGCCTGGTCGCGGCGCAGCTGGCCACCGCCGCCGCCGGGCTCGACGCGCTGCTGGTCACGCCCGGCTCCGACCTGCGCTACCTGACCGGCTACCACGCCCACGTGCTGGAGCGCCTCACCTGCCTGGTGCTGCCGGCGCACGGCGAGGCGACCCTCATCGTGCCCCGGCTGGAGCGTCCGGCGGCCGAGGCGTCACCGGCGCCGGCCACCGGGGTACGCATCGTGGACCACGCCGACGGTTCGGACCCGTATCCGCTGGTCTTGAAGGCGCTGGGCGGTCAGGTCGGGTCCGTTGGGCTCTCGGACCGGATGTGGGCGATGCACGCGCTGGCGCTGCGTGACGCGCTGCCCGGCGCGCGGCAGCGGCTCGCCAGCGAGGTGCTGGCGCCGCTGCGGATGCGCAAGTCGCCGGCGGAGGTGGCGGCGCTGCGCGAGGCCGCCGCGGCGATCGACGCCGTGCACGCGCGGATGGGCGACTGGCTGCGGCCGGGCCGCACCGAGGCCGATGTCGGCGCCGACATCGCGGCCGCGATCCGCGGCGCCGGGCACGCCACCGTCGACTTCGTCATCGTGGCCTCCGGCCCGAACGGCGCCAGCCCCCACCACGAGACGTCCGCGCGGGTCGTCGAGGCCGGCGACCCGGTGGTGGTCGACATCGGCGGGACGATGCCGTCGGGCTACTGCTCGGACTCGACCCGGACCTACGCGGTGGGTCGCCCGCCGTCCGACTTCATCGCGTACTACGACGTGCTGCACGCCGCGCAGGTGGCGTCCGTGGCGGCGGTCGCTCCCGGGGTGAGGGCGGGTTCGGTCGACGCGGCCGCCCGGGACGCGATCGCCGCGGCGGGGTACGGCGAGGCGTTCCTGCACCGCACCGGGCACGGCATCGGGCTGGACGGCCACGAGGACCCGTACATCGTTGCGGGCAGTGAGCTGGAGCTGTCGGAGGGGATGGCGTTCTCGATCGAGCCCGGCATCTACCTGGCCGGCCGCCACGGCGCCCGCATCGAAGACATCGTGGTGGTGACGGCGACCGGCGTGGAGCGCCTGAACACCATCCCCACCGACCTGGTCACCCTCTGACTCGGGCCGGCGAAGACCCGCGCCTGACCCGCGACCGGACCTTCCGGTACGGGCTCGACCTGGTGCTCGACGGCGTGGCGGCGCGCCTGCCCTCATCCCTTCCCTAACGAGCGTTAAGATTGCGGGCATGGAGCGCCTCCTGCCCACCGACGACGCGTACCAGCTGCTGGGTCTCGCGACCGAGATCGCCGACGGCGAGCTCGCCCCGCGGGCCGACGACTTCGAGGCACGCGGCGTGTTCCCACGCGAGGTGGTCCGCACCCTCGGCCGCGCCGGCCTGCTCGGCCTGCCCTACCCGGAGGAGCACGGCGGCGCCGCCCAGCCGTACGAGGTGTACCTCCAGGTGGTCGAGGTCCTCGCCAGTCGGTGGCTGGCCGTCGCCGAGGCAGTCAGCGTGCACACGCTGTCCTGCTATCCCGTGTACGCGCACGGCGGCGAGCAGCTGCGCAAGCTATTGCCCGACATGCTCGGCGGCGAGCTGCTCGGGGCGTACTGCCTGTCCGAGCCGCAGGGCGGCTCCGACGCGGCCGCCCTGGCGACCAAGGCGACCCGCGACGGCGACGACTACGTCGTCACCGGCACCAAGGCGTGGATCACGCACGCCGGCCAGGCCGACTTCTACAACGTCTTCTGCCGCACCGGCGGGCCCGGCCCGCGCGGGATCTCGTGCCTGCTGGCAGACGCCGCCACCCCGGGCATCCTGCCGCAGGCAGCCGAGAAGACCATGGGGCTGCGCTCGTCTCCGGTGGCGCAGATCGTCTTCGACGAGGCGCGGGTGCCCGCCGACCGACTCGTCGGCGAACTCGGCGACGGCTTCAGGATCGCCATGGAGGCGCTGGACTCCGGGCGGCTCGGCATCGCCGCCTGCGCGGTCGGGCTCGCACAGGCGGCCCTGGACTACGCGGTCGCGTACGCGCGGGAGAGGGAGCAGTTCGGGCGCTCCATCCTGGACTTCCAGGGGCTGCGGTTCATGCTCGCCGACGCGGCGACCGGGATCTCGGCGGCTCGCGCGCTGACCCTGGCGGCCGCTCGGCTGCGCGACGCCGGCCGGCCGTACTCGGCGGAAGCGGCGAAGGCCAAGCTGTTCGCCACCGACATGGCCATGCGGGTGACCACCGACGCGGTGCAGGTGATGGGCGGGTACGGCTACGTGCAGGACCACCCGGTCGAGCGGTACATGCGCGAGGCCAAGGTGCTGCAGATCGTCGAAGGCACCAACCAGATCCAACGCTTGGTCATATCCCGCTCTCTCTAGAGCCCGGGGTGTATTTTTCTGGCCGTGGAAGAGACGGACCGCGCGATCGTCGCGGCACTGACCGCGGACGGCCGCCTGTCGTACACCGACCTCGCCGACAAGGTGGGACTGTCGGTATCGGCGGTACATCAGCGGGTACGGCGGCTGGAGCAGCGCGGCATCGTCAAGGGATACACGGCACGGGTCTCGTACGAGGCGCTGAGCCTGCCGCTGACCGCGTTCGTGGCGATCCGGCCCTTCGACCCGTCGCAGCCTGACGACGCCCCGGAGCGCCTCTCGCACCTGCCCGAGATCGACTCGTGCTACTCGGTGGCGGGGGAGGACTTCTACATGCTCCTGGTGCGGGTCGCCAGCCCCGCCGACCTGGAGCGCCTGCTCCAGGAGATCCGCACCGCCGCCAACGTCACCACCCGCACCACCGTGGTCCTGTCCACGCCGTACGAGGGACGGCCGCCCCGGATCAGCAATTCCACCTGAGGATCACCGGGCGGCCGTGCTCGTGGCCCAGCACCGACAGCGTCGCCGTGTCCAGCCGCAGCAGGCCGCCCCCCGACGGCGGCAGCCCGACCCACCGCGCACCCAGCACGCGCAGGGCGTGCGCGTGCCCGACGATCGCGACGTCCCCGTCGAACGTTTTCGCGTGGGCCAGCACCCGGTCCAGCCGTGCGCCCACCTGCTCGGGGGACTCGCCGCGGGGCGCGCCGTCCGTCCACAGGTTCCACCGCGGGTCGCGGGTGCGGTGGATCTCGTCGGTGGTGACGCCCTCGTAGTCGCCGTAGTTCCACTCGGCGAGGTCGTCGTCGACCGCGGTCACGGCGAGCTTGGCCAGCTCGGCGGTGCGTAGCGCCCGCTTGCGCGGGCTGCTCAACACCGTCGCGAACGGCCAGCCGGCAAGGCGGTCGGCCAGGTCGCGGGCCTGGCGCTCCCCGTCGGGCGTCAGCTCGATGTCCGTGTACGAGGTGTGCCTGTGCCCCAGGCTCCACTCGGTCTGCCCATGCCTGACCAAAACGATGTCCCCCACGCGCCTAGTCAACCAGACCCCGCCTGTAACCCAGCCTCCTAGGATGCCGTAGCGGGTGTGGCCCGCTCCACACTCGTTGCCTGGCAAGATCGCGGGATGCGAAAGGTGGCGTTGGTGACGGGGTCGGTATCCGGGATCGGGCTGGCCACGGCGCGACGGTTGGCGGCGGACGGGATGAGCGTGGCGGTCCACTCGCGGTCCAGTCGCGCGGCGGGGGTCGCGTTGGCGGAGGAGCTTGGCGGGTCGTATCACCAGGCCGATCTGGCTGACGACACGGCCGCCAGTGAGTTGGTGCCGCGCGTGGTGGGGGAGCACGGGCGTCTCGACGTACTCGTGAACAACGCCGGCATCAGCTGGCCGGTGCCGCACGCCGACCTGTCCGGGCTGACCGCCGACGACTGGCGCCGGCTGCTCGACGTGAACCTGATCGCGCCCTGGCTGCTGTGCACGGCGGCGCTGCCGGCCCTGCGCGAGTCGGGCGGATGCGTCGTGAACGTCACCAGCCACGCCGGGGTCCGGCCGAAGGGGAGCTCGGTCGCGTACGCCGCCAGCAAGGCCGCGCTCAACCACGTCACGAAGCTGCTGGCCGCGGCCCTCGGACCCGACGTCCGCGTCAACGCGGTCGCTCCGGGGCTCGTCGACACGCCGCTCACCGCCGACTGGACCGCCGCGCAGGAGTTGTGGAGGACCTCGAGCCCGATGCGCCGCGCGGCCCAGCCCTCCGACGTCGCCGCCCTGATCTCGATGCTCGTCCACCACTCGTACCTCACGGGAGAGGTCATCCTCTTGGACGGCGGCCTGAACCTCCGCTAGAAGACCTTCAAACTAGCGTCCTAGGACGCCTTACAGG
Source organism: Micromonospora sp. CPCC 206061 (assembly GCF_036906915.1). NCBI lineage: Bacteria > Bacillati > Actinomycetota > Actinomycetes > Micromonosporales > Micromonosporaceae > Micromonospora > Micromonospora sp. CPCC 206061. The sequence goes on along the minus strand of NZ_JBAKHX010000028.1, from coordinate 73,925 downwards.
GTGTGTCAGGCCGCACAGGGGGAGAAGGCGTTTTCGACGACCACGAACGGGGCACCTTGACGGGGATGGTTACTTCGGAAGGAGTGACAGATGAGCTTCACCGATAAGGCACGCAACAAGGCCGAAGAGCTCAAGGCCGAGGCCAAGGAGCGCTACGGCGACGCGACGGACGACGAGCGTCTGCAGGCCGAGGGTGCGCGTGAGCACACTGGGGCGAAGGCGAAGCAGGCCGGCGAGCACGTCAAGGACGCCGGGCGGGACGTCAAGGACGCGTTCAGCTAAAGGTCGCTCAGGGTTAGAGGGCGCTGCCTCCATCGGAGGCGGCGCCCTCTTGTTGCTTGCGCCACCACTTCTGGCCGGACTCGGGCAGGGTGTCGATCGGGTCGTAGTACGGGTACTGGCGGGCCAGCGCCTCGTCGTCTTCGGACTCCAGCGAGGTGCGGTAGTTCTTGGTCCAGTACGAGATGCCGTGCTCGCGGTCGTACTCGGTGACCATGTGCACCCACCGCTTCCCCACGAACGGCACGTCGCAGACGATGCGCGGTGTCGCGTATCCGGGCAGGTAGCCCATCAGGTCGTGCTGGAGCTGCTGGGCCTGCCAGACGGCGACGCGCCAGTGTTCGGCGCCGGGGATCATGTCGCACATGTAGAAGTAGTACGGCAGGATGCCGGCCTCCCCCTGCAGGGCGAAGCACAGGTCGAGCAGGTCGGTGGAGGTGGCGTTGACGCCGCGCATGAGGACGCCCTGGTTGCGTACGTCGCGGACGCCCACCTCGAGGGCGGTCTGCGCGGCGCGGGCGACCAGCGGGGTGAGCGACTGTACGTGGTTGACGTGGGTGTGGATGGCGAGGTTGACGCCGCGGCGGGCGGCGGTGCGGGCGACGCGTTCGAGTCCTTCGACGACCTGGGGCTGGAGCCAGTGTTGCGGTAGGCCCATGAGCGCCTTGGTGGCGAGCCGGATGTCGCGGATGGTTTCGATGTCGAGCAGCCGCATGAGGTACGACTCGAGGTGTTTCCAGGGGACGTTGGCGACGTCGCCGCCGGAGACGACGACGTCGCGTACGCCGGGGTGGGCGTTGAGGTAAGCGATGTGGGCGTCGTAGCGGTCGACGGGTTTGAGGGTGAGTTTGAGCTTGTCGACGGCGGGTGTGGAGTTGCCGACGAGGTCCATGCGGGTGCAGTGGCCGCAGTATTGGGGGCAGGTGGAGAGCAGTTCGGCGAGGACTTTGGTGGGGTACCGGTGGGTGAGGCCTTCGGCGACCCACATGTCGTGTTCGTGGAGCGAGTCGCGGCTGGCGTTGGGGTGTGACGGCCAGTCGGTGCGGCGGTCGCTGGCGATGGGGATCATGTATCGCCGGATGGGGTCGCCGTGGAGGTCGTCGGTGTTCATGGTGTTGAGCATTTGTGGCGGTACCAGCATGGACATGGTGGCGGCGCCTTGCTGGTCGGCGAGCAGGTCGTCGTAGAAGGCGTCGGGTGCGAGGTCGCCGAGGACGGTGTGGAGCTGTTTGGTGTTCTTGACGCAGTGGGCGCGCTGCCATTGGGCCGATTCCCATTGCTCGCGGGTGACGTCGCGCCAGCCTGGGAAGCGGGTCCAGTCGGGTTCGACGAGTTCGCGGCGGCGGTACTCGTATGGCTGCGTCACCGGACCCCCTTGTAGAAATCTTCCTGCGATCTAGTTAATCTACCGTAAGACTTCCCGCACAGAGAGGCAACGGGCGTGAGTTCACCGGTTGGGCTGCATCGGGTGCTGGCGCCGGCGGGAGTGCTGCCGCAGGCGGCGCAACGGCTGGACGCCCGCTCGGAGATCAGCGCGGACGAGGTGCGGATAGCCGTGGAGCGGCTGAACCTGGACGCGGCCAGCTTCCGCCAGCTCGCGCAGAAGCACGGCGGCGACGGTGACAGGGTGCGCGCCGAGGTGCTGGACATCATCGGCACCCGGGGCAAGATGCAGAACCCGGTCACCGGCTCGGGCGGGATGCTGATCGGCACGGTCGACGAGGTGGGCCCGGACTCCCCGCTCGGTCTCACGAAGGGCGACCGGGTGGCGACGCTGGTGTCCCTCACCCTCACACCCCTCGCGGTCACCGACGGGCTGGTCGGGTGGGACGGGCGCAGCGAGCAGGTGCCGTGTGTGGGTCACGCGATCCTGTTCGCCCGGTCGGTGGCGGCGGTGCTGCCGGACGACCTGGATCCGCGGCTGGCCCTGGCGGTGCTGGACGTGTGCGGTGCGCCGGCGCTGACGGCGCGGGTGGTGCGGCCGGGCGCGAGCGTGGCGGTGGTGGGTGGCGCGGGCAAGAGCGGTTCGCTGTCGCTGGCGGCCGCGCGGCGGGCGGGCGCCGGCCGTACCGTCGGGGTCGTCCCCACGCAGGCGGAGGCCGCGTTGCTGCGCGGAGCCGGCCTCGCCGATCACGTCGCGGTCGCCGACGCCCGCGACCCGGTGGCGTTGGCGGCGGCGGTTGGCGAGCCGGTGGACGTGACCGTGGTGTGCGTGGACGTGCCGGGCTGCGAGCACGGGGCGATCCTGGCGACCGCGGACGGCGGCACCGTGGTCTTCTTCTCGATGGCGACCAGCTTCGCCGCGGCGGCGTTGGGCGCGGAGGGACTGGCCGCGGACGTGACGATGCTGGTGGGCAACGGGTATGTGCCGGGCCACGCCGAATATGCCCTCGGCCTGGTGCGCGAAGTTCCCGGCGTGCGGAAACTGTTCGAGGGCAGACTGACCCTATGACTTCGACCCTGTACCGCAACGGCCGCGTCTACTGCCCCGCCGACCCGTCCGCGACGGCACTGCTGGTGCGCGACGGGGCGATCGCGTGGTTGGGGCCGGACGCCGACGCTCCTTCCGCGGACGTGACCGTCGACCTGGGCGGCGCGCTGGTGACCCCGGCGTTCGTCGACGCGCACGTGCATGCCACGAGTACCGGACTGGTGCTGTCCGGATTGGACCTGTCGGGCACGCGGTCGGCGGCGCAGGTGCTGGACGCGGTGGCGGGGCGGGCGGCCGGGCTCCCTGGCGACGCGGTGGTGATCGGGCACGGCTGGGACGAGACCACGTGGGACGACCAGCGCAAACCGGACGCGGCGGAGCTCGACCGGGCCGCCGGTGGCCGCCGGGTGTACCTGTCGCAGGCGTCGATCCATTCGGCGCTGTGCTCCAGCGCGCTGCTGCCGGTGGCGGCCGGGCTGCCCGGGTACCAGGAATCAGGGTGGGTGCGCAGGGACGCGCATCACGCGGTGCGCGAGCTGGCGCTGGGCTCGATCCCGGCGTCGCAGCGCCGCTCGGCGCAGGCGGCGACGCTGCGACGGGCGGCGGCGCTGGGGATCGCCGCCGTGCACGAGTGCGGCGGGCCGGGCACGTCGAGCGAGGCCGACTTCGCGGGCCTGCTCGGCATCGCCGGGGGGCAGCTTCCGGAGGTGTACGGGTACTGGGGTGAGCTGCTGGCCGCTGGCAAGGCCAAGGAGTTGGGTGCCGTGGGGGCGGGTGGCGACCTGTACGCGGATGGGGCGTTGGGGTCGCAGACGGCGCACCTGTCGGAGTCGTACCTGGACGCGGACAGCCGCGGGCACGGGTATGTGACGGCGGAGCAGGTGCGTGACCATCTGCTGGACTGCGCGGCGCACGGGATCCAGGGCGGGTTCCACGCGATCGGTGACGCGGCGATCTCGACGGTGTTGGCCGGGTTCACGGACGCGGCCCGCAAGCTGGGTGTGGATCGGGTGCGGCAGGCGCGGCACCGGGTCGAGCACGCCGAGATCATGAACAAGCGGCTGATCGCCGGGTTCGTCGAGTACGGGATCGTGGCGAGCATGCAGCCGGCGTTCGACCGGTTGTGGGGCGGCGAGGAGCAGATGTACGCCCAGCGGCTGGGGGTGGCGCGGTCGCTGGAGTCGAACCCGATGGGGGCGTTGCACGGGGTGGGTGTCGCCCTGGCGTTCGGTTCGGATTCGCCGGTGACGCCGCTGGACCCGTGGGGCGGCGTGCGGGCGGCCGTCCGGCATTTCAACCCGGTGCACCGGATGAGCGTGAAGGCGGCGTTCGCGGCGTACAGCCGGGGTGGTTGGCGGGCGGCGCATCGTGATCACGAGGGGGTGCTGGCGTTGGGTGCGCCGGCGACGTTCGCGGTGTGGGAGACCCCGGCGGGTGTCGACGGCGGGCTGCCGGTGCTGTCCGGTGAGGACGGCGAGCCGGCGGCTTTGCCGGTGTGCCGCCGCACGGTCCTGCGCGGCAACGTGATCTTCGAGGAGTGAGATGAGCAAACCGTCGCGATCACCGCGATCCTCCGCCAACGCTGGACCATCAAAACTCAACCTCGATCCGGCCCTGGTGGCGCGGGCTCGGGAGCTGGCGGCGGTGGCGGGGCGGCCGGTGGTGGACCTGGCGCGGGCGCACACCACGGTGTCGGTGGAGCGGGCGGTGCTGCGGCTGGCCGGTGTGGCGGGCGCGGACCCGGACGGTATCCCGTGGGTGAACCGCCTCGTCGACGCGGTCGCCGCCGATGTCGGGCTGGGCCATGGTGTGGCGGTGCCGGTCTTCGACGCCCTCGCTCGTGAGGGGCTCGAAGACCTGACGCTGCTGGCGCAGAAGGCGGCTGCCGGGTCGGTGCGGTTCGCGGTACCCGAAAGGTCGCGGACGGCGCGGGCGGCGGCGCGCAAGCAGGTCCGCGCGGGTCTGCACCGGATCGACCGGCGGCGCGCGGAGCGGGAGCGCCTGGTCCGCCGGCACGGCGATCCTGCGCGGCGGCCGTGGATCTACCTGATCGTGGCGACCGGCGACATCTACGAGGACATCCCGCAGGCGCAGGCGGCGGCGCGGGCGGGCGCGGACGTGATCGCGGTGATCCGGTCGACGGGGCAGTCGCTGCTGGACTACGTGCCGGAGGGCGCGACCCGGGAGGGGTTCGCGGGCACCTATGCGACGCAGGAGAACTTCCGGCTGATGCGTGCGGCGCTGGACGAGACGTCGGCTCAGGTGGGCCGGTATGTGCGGCTCACCAACTACGCCAGCGGGCTGTGCATGCCGGAGATGGCGGTGCTGGCCGGCTTGGAACGGCTGGACATGATGCTGAACGACTCGATGTACGGGATCCTGTTTCGCGACATCAACCCGGTTCGCACTTTCGTGGACCAGCGGTTTTCCCGGCAGGTGCACGCCCGGGCCGGCATCATCATCAACACCGGTGAGGACAATTACCTCACCACGGCCGACGCCGTCGACGAGGCGCACACGGTGACCGTGTCGCAGCTGCTCAACGAGTTCTTCGCGCACGAGGCGGGGCTCGCGGACTGGCAGCTGGGGCTCGGGCACGCGTTCGAGATCAACCCGGACGTGCCGGAGTCGTTCCGGCTGGAGTTGGCGCACGCCCTGCTGGCCCGCGAGCTGTTTCCGGATGCGCCGCTGAAGTGGATGCCGCCGACCCGGCACATGACCGGTGACGTGTTCCGCGGCAACCTGCTCGACGGGTTCTTCAACCTGGCCGGTGCGCTGACCGGTCAGGGCATCCTGCTGGTCGGCATGATGACCGAGGCCGTGGTGACGCCGTGGCTGTCCGACCGCGACATCGCGCTGCAGAACGTGCGGTACGTGTTGGGGGCGGCCGGCAACCTGCACGAGGACTTCGCGCCGGCGCCGGGCGGGTTCATCCAGCGGCGGGCGCATGAGGTGCTGGCTGACGCGGTCGCGTTGCTGGAGCGGATCGACTCGTCGCCGGGCGGGCTGTTGTCGGCGATCGCCGACGGGACGTTCGGGATCATGAAGCGGCCCGCGGACCGGGGCAAGGGCCTGGACGGCGTCCACCCCCACGCCCCCGACTATTACAACCCCGCCACCGAGCTGCTGGAGGAGGCGTGAGCGTCGTGCGGCCGTACGGGGACACCACCGGCGACGGGATGGTGCAGGTGTCGTTCACGCTGCCGGTGCCGCACGACAAGCGCGCTGAGGGGGCGGCGTTGCAGCTGGCCGGGAAGATGGGCATGGAGCCGGCGATGCTGGTGCACGCCCGCCAGATGGGTGACGGGTTCACGTTCTTCGTCGTCTACGGGCGGGTGAACCACCTGGTCGATCTGGCAACGGTCAACGTGGTGGAGCGGGACTACCCGCTGCTGACCGCCAAGGACGTCAACACGGTGGTGAAGCGGCGGCTGCGGCGCAAGCTGTCGGTGGTCGGCGCGTGCATCGGCACCGACGCGCACACCGTCGGGATCGACGCGATCCTCAACGTCAAGGGCATCGCCGGCGAGAAGGGCCTGGAGTACTACCGGGAGTTGAAGGTCACCAACCTGGGGGCGCAGGTGACGGTGCCGGAGCTGGTCGAGGCGGCCCGGGCGGAGAAGGCCGACGCGGTGCTGGTGTCGCAGGTGGTCACCCAGCGGGACGCGCACCTGACCAACACGCGGGAGATGTCGGCGGCGTTCCGGGAGGCGTTCGCGGCGGGGCGGCGACCGCTGCTGGTGGTGGGTGGGCCGCGGTTCGACGAGACGATGGCCGGCGAGCTGGGCGTGGACCGGATCTTCGGGCGCGGCACCACCCCGCGCGAGGTGGCCAGCTATCTGGTTTCGGCGCTGGTGCCGGCGGGGGCGGGAAACGGGAGGGCGAAGGCGTGAGTGTGGGTTTGACGGTTACGCACCGGCGGTATGTGCCGTATTCGCACGCGCACTACGCGGGGAGTCTCGTCGACGGGGCCTACGCGCTCGGGTTGTTCGGAGACGTGGCAACCGAGGTGTGTATCCGTACCGACGGGGACGAGGGGCTGTTCGCGTCCTACTCGGACGTGCAGTTCAAGGCGCCGATCCGGGCCGGTGACGTGGTCGAGGCGACCGCCACCGTCACCCGGATGGGCTCGCGCAGCCGGACCGTCGAGTTCACGTGCCGGGTGGTGTGCCGGGGCACCGAGGGGTCGAAGGCGCAGGTGCTGGACCCGCCGATCGTCGCGGTGAGCGCCGTGGGGACCGTTGTGGTGCCGTGAGGGTGGTGTGCGCCGATGTCGGCTCGACGTACACGAAGGTGGCCGTGGTCGACGTGGCCGGCGGCGGCCTGGTGGCGACTGCGGCGCACCCGACGACGCTCGCCGAGGGACCGCTCGCGGGCCTGAGGGCCGCCGTCGCCGCGAGCGGCGCCGCAGGCCCGCGAGCGGCGGACGAGTGGTACGTGTGCTCCTCGGCCGGTGGCGGGCTGCGGTTGGCGGTGATCGGGTACGAGGAGCTCGTCACCGCGCAGGCCGGACACCGGGTCGGGTTGTCGGCCGGGGCGCGGGTGGTGCACGTGGCGGCGGGGCGGCTGGACCGGGCGGGGCTGGCCGGGGTGCGCGCGGCGCGGCCGGACGTGCTGCTGCTGGTGGGCGGCACCGACGGCGGTGACGCGGAGACCCTTGTGCACAACGCGAAGCGGCTGAGCCGGTGGCGGGTGCCTACCGTGGTCGCCGGTAACGCGGACGCCCGCGGCGAGGTGACCGCCGTGCTGCCGCACGCCGTGGTGACCGCGAACGTGTTGCCCCGCATCGGGGTGCTCGATCCGGGGCCGGCGCGGGCGGCGATCCGGGAGATGTTCCTGCGGCATGTGATCGGCGGCCGGTTCGGCCGGGAGTTCGCGCGGCTGGTCAGGGCGGCCACCCCGGACGCGGTGCTGACGGCGGTGGAGTTGCTGGCCGACCACACCGGCGGTGGCCTGCTCGTCGTCGACGTGGGCGGCGCCACCACGGACGTGTATTCGGCGCTGCCGCCCGGTGCGGAGCAGCTGGCCGAGGCGGCCGGGACGCTGGCCCGGGCCCGCACTGTGGAAGGTGACCTCGGGGTGCGGTGGAACGCGCCCGGCGTACTGGCCGCGGCCACCGCCGAGCGGATCGCCCACAGTGGACTGGCGCAGCAGGCCGCGGCGCGCGCCGCCGACCCCGGGCTGCTGACCGACGACGGCGCCGACCGGGAGCTGGCCACGCTCGCCGCGACGGTGGCGCTGCGCCGCCACGCCCGTGGGGAGCCGGGCGGACGGGGCCGGCGGGATCTGCGGGACGTGCGGCTGGTCGTGGGCTCGGGCGGGGCGCTGCGGCACGCGAAGCCGGCTGACGCGCTGGGCGTACTCGACGCCCTGCTGGCGGACCACGGCGGCGGGTGGCCGGTGCCGCGGGCCGCGGGCCGGGTTGTCGACAGCGATTACGTCCTGGCCGCCGCCGGCCTCCTCGCGGGTGACCACCCGGCGGCCGCGCTCGCACTTGTGAAAGATCACATCGAAACACGCCGGGCGCCGACACGCCGAGATGGTTGACAGCCCACCCGGTCCGGCGCGTACCGTCTTTAGGTCCTACTACGGGAAAGCGGCTGTTGTTCGCTTCGTCCCTTCGCCCGCTGGCCGAGCGGTGCCCCTCGGAGGGCCAGTCTCACCAGGTCCAGAGGGCGGGGGTCGGCGGGGCGGCGCGAACCGGTCGTTGTCCGGTGTGTGGGCAGGGGGGTACCGCGGCCAGTAGACAACGGCGCGGCGTGGGCAGCCAGTACGCGTCCCGTCGGTCCGAAGGTCGCGGCGGGTCAACTGCCGCACCGGCCGGGGGAGGGCTTCGGAGCATCGGGGCGCCGCCACAGGTGGCGCCCCGATTTCCCATCCGGTGATCGTTCGGCGGTACTGTTCGGCGGGTGACGATGGTGGAGCCAGCCGAGACCGCGGTGAGCGACGGCGACAGCGAAGACAGACCGCCGCGCCCCCTGCCGCTGCCGGTCGCGGTGGCCGCGGCGGTGGCCGCCGGTCTGCTGCTGCTGCTGGCGTTCCCGCCGTACGGGCTGTGGTTCCTCGCCCCAGCCGGGGTGGCGCTGCTGGCCGCGGCGGTGCACCGGCGCCGGTTCCGGGCCGGCCTGGGCCTGGGCCTGCTGGCCGGGCTGACCCTGTTCGCGCTGCTGCTGCGCTGGACCAACCTGCACACCGGGTTCGTGCCGTGGCTGCTGCTGTCCACGCTGGAGGCCGCGTTCCTGGGGCTGCTCGGCGGGGCCGGCGCCACCCTCAGCAAGCTCGTCGACCGGCACCCGTGGGTGTGGCCTGGATCGGTGGCGCTGCTGTGGGTGGCGCAGGAAGCGTTCCGTGACCGGGCACCCTACGGCGGGTTCCCGTGGGGACGGCTCGCGTTCAGCCAGGACGGCTCCCCGTTCGTGGGCCTCGCCGCGATCGGCGGGGCGCCGCTGGTCACGTTCGCCGTCGCCCTGGCCGGCGGCCTTCTCGTGGCGGCCGCCTGGCGCATCCGCGACCGCGCCCCGATCATGACTGGCGGGCTTGTAGCCGGCGCGGTCGCCGTCAGCGCCGCCGGGTTCCTGGTGCCGCTGCACACCCCGTCCGGCACGCCGGTGCGGGTCGCGATCGTGCAGGGCAACGTGCCGCGGATGGGTCTGGACTTCAACGCCCAGCGCCGCGCCGTCCTCGACAACCACGTCAACGCCACCATCGCCCTCGCCGGCCGGGTCGCCGCCGGCCAGGAGCCGCGCCCCGACCTGGTGATCTGGCCGGAGAACGCCAGCGACATCGACCCGCTGCGCAACGCCGACGCCGCCGGCCGCATCGACGACGCCGTCGCCGCGATCGGGGTGCCGATCCTCGTCGGCGCCGTCCTGCAGGGACCGGAGCAGGGGCAGGTGCGCAACGTGGGCCTGCTGTGGCGGCCGGGCGCCGGCGTCGACACCGAGCAGATGTACGTCAAACGGCACCCGGTGCCGTTCGGCGAGTACATCCCGCTGCGCTCCCTCGCCCGCAAGGTCAGCGCCGAGGTGGACCGGGTACGCGACATGGTGCCCGGCGACCATCCCGGCGTGATCCGCACCGGCCCGGTCGTCATCGGCGACGTGATCTGCTTCGAGGTCGCCTACGACGAGGTCGTGCGCGACACCGTCACCGGCGGCGCCGGCATCCTGGTCGTACAGACGAACAACGCCACGTTCGACGAGGCCGAGGCCCGGCAGCAACTGGCGATGGTGCGGCTGCGGGCCGTCGAGCACGGCCGGTCGGCGCTGATGGCCTCCACCGTCGGGGTGTCTGGTTTCGTCGACGCCCACGGCACCGTCTACGATGCGACGGACTTCAATACCCAGGAGGTCGTGGTCAGGGAGTTGGCGCCATCCGGTGCGCGCACGCTGGCCACCCGGCTGGGGTACTGGCCGGAGGTGCTGCTGGTGGTGCTGTTCTTGGGTGTCGTCGGCGGGGCCGTGCGGCTGCGGGTCCGTGGCTGAGGCCGGCTACCCCGGCGTGGGCCGGGTCCTCGTCGTCATCCCCACCTACAACGAGGCCGACAACCTGGGCGTCATCACCGACCGGCTCCGCCGCGCCGTGCCGTGCGTCGACGTGCTGGTCGCCGACGACAACAGCCCCGACGGCACCGGCGCCCTCGCCGACCGGCTCGCCGCCGACGACCCGCGCGTCCACGTGCTGCACCGGCCCGGCAAGCAGGGCCTGGGCGCGGCGTACGTGGCCGGGTTCGCGTGGGCGCGCGAGCACGGGTACGACGCCGTCGTGGAGATGGACGCCGACGGCTCCCACGCACCCGAGGAACTGCCCCGGCTGCTCGACGCGCTGCGCGAGGCCGACGCGGTCCTCGGCTCGCGCTGGGTCGAGGGCGGCAGCGTGAAGAACTGGCCCGCGCACCGGCTGCTGCTGTCCCGCGGCGGCAACCTGTACACGCGGCTGATGCTGGGTATCCCGATACGCGACGCCACCGGCGGCTACCGGGCGTACCGGCTGGCCGTCCTCGACAAGATCGACGCGGGTTCGGTCTCGTCGCAGGGGTACTGCTTCCAGGTCGACCTGGCGTGGCGCGCGGTACGGGAAGGGCTGCGCGTGGTCGAAGTGCCGATCACTTTCGTCGAACGCGAACGCGGCGCCAGCAAGATGAGCCCCGCCATCGTCGGTGAGGCGCTGGTGCGGGTCGCCGGCTGGGGACTACGGGCACGCACCACGTCGCTGCGCCGTGTCATGCTGGACAGATGAGGCGTTCGCTCGCACTCACCCCGTTGCTCCTGGCGTTGACGGCGATCCTGGAGATCGCCGCGTTCGTGCTGATGTCCCGGTGGATCGGCTTCGGCTGGACGCTGCTGGCCGTCGCGGCCCTGTCGGTGCTCGGCGCTTCCCTGCTGCGCCGGGAGGGCATGCGCGCGTGGCGCGGGTTCGTCGCCGCCGCCAACGCCGGGCAGCCGCCCGGTGAGCGGGGCACCGACGGCCTGGTCGGGTTGCTGGCCGGCGTCCTGTTGACGGTGCCCGGCTTCGTCACCGGGGTGGCCGGGCTGCTGCTGGTGATCCCGCCGGTACGGGCGCTGGCGCGCCGCGGCACGCAACGCTGGGCCGAGAAGCGGGTGTCCGCGATGGTGGCCGGTGACCTGTTCGGCCCCCGCAAGGTCAAGGTGCACCAGGGCAGTCCCGAGCGCGACACCCCCATCGAGGGCGAGATCGTCTAGACATACGAAACGCCCCCGTCGACAACGGGGGCGTTTTCGTCGGTGTGCGCGGGTCGGGTCTAGCGACCGCGCCGGTTGCGTACCTCTTGGAGCCGCTCGGCGAGGATGTCTTCCAGCTCGGCGATCGAACGGCGCTCCAGAAGCATGTCCCAGTGCGTGCGCGGGGGCTTGGCCTTCTTCTGCTCAGGCTCGTTGCCGTCGACCAAGCGCGCGACGCTGCCGTCGAACTTGCACTCCCAGGTCGTCGGGACCTCGGCGTCGACGGCGAAGGGCACCTCGAACCGGTGACCCTTGGCGCAGAGGTACTCGCGGGTCTGTCGCGGGGCCAGCTCGGTGTTGCGGTCGGACTCGTAGCTGACTGCTCCCAGACGGCTCCCGCGCAGCATGCGCTCGCCCATGATCGGCTTTCCCCTCGGTTGTGGTGCTGGTCTGCTGGATGTAACGACAGAGGTCGGTCAGGCGATTCCCGACCGGCCCCGGGTCTGATTCGGCATGGTGACAATTCGAGAGTAGCCGGAGTTGGATCTCGTCATCGACCGTGGGCGGCGTTCGTGGCCTCTTGTCCGTTTTGAGGTACGGGCGGGGCGGGCGCCGGGCGCAGGTTCGCCAAAGCGGCGGCCAGGTCGCTGACCTGGGTGGACAGTTGCGCTGCGCGGGCCTGCGCGGCGTCCCGGTCGGCGTCGGCGGCGGCCAGGCGTACGGTCAGCTCCGCCAGCCGGCCCTCGGCGGCGGCCGCGGCCTCGTGCGCGGCCCGTAGCTGGGCCCGCAGCTGTTCCCGGTCGGTGTCGGCGGCGGCCAGCTGGGCGCGGGCGTCGGAGGCCGCCGCGCCGGCGGCCTCGGCCTGCGACCGGGCCGTGCGGGCCTGGTCAGCGGCGGTGCCCGCCTCCGCGCGGAACCGTTCCGCCTGCGCCTGCGACTCGGTCGCGGACCGGGTGGCGCGGTCGGCGTCGGCGCGGGCGGTGTCCCGGTCGCGGCGGGCCTCGGCCAGCTCCCGGTGGGCGGTGTCGCGTTCCTGACGCAGCGCCTGCGCCTCCCGGCGGGCCTCGTCACGGTCGCGGTCGGACTGGTGGCGCAGCGCGTCGGCGGCGGTGGCCGCGCGGTGCGCCTCGTCGCGGGCCGCCTCGGCCGCCTCGGCGAGTTCGGCTGATCGCGCGGCGGCCTGCGCCGACCGTGCGGCATCGCCCTGGGCGGCCACCTTTTCGCGTACCGCTTCGTCAGCCACCTGCCGCGCCTGGGCGAGCGCCACCTCGGCGGCCCGCGCCTGCTGCCGGGCCTCGTCGCGCTCGTTCTGCGCGGCGGCGACCTGGGCGGCCGCCTCCGCGCGCACGTCGGCGACCTGGGCGGCGGCCTCGGCGCGGATCTCGGCGACCTGCCGCTCCACGCCATCCGGGGACAGTTCGGCGTGCAACGCCTCACCGAGGGTCTCGACGACCTGGTCGAGGCGGTCGACGACCTCCCAGGCGCGGGCCACCTGGCCAGCCAGGCCCGGGGCGTTGCGCTGGCGCATCCGCACGTTGCGGGACGCCTTCTGGCAGGCGCCGTCGTTGTCGCGGCAGTAGCGGTACGGGCGCCCGGCGGCGGCCCGCTGCGGGACCGGCCGCCCGCAGTTGGCGCACGGTCGGGTCTCAGCGGCGGCCATGGTGTCCATCGACGCCGAATACTAGGCCGGCGGCGGCGCGGACCGGTGGAGGCGCGCTGGACGTCCAAAGTCTCCCGTGGGACCACGTCGCCGTCGAACCGATCGAGGGCCGCCTGGTCACGAAGCTGCGGTGACCGCCCGCGTCACCCGCTCGCCGAGTGCCCGCAGGTACTCGGCGAGCTCGGGCGGCTCGTGGACCTCGAAGTCGCAGCCCAGCGTCGCCAGGCGCACCGCCAGCCACTCCAGGGTGTCGGTGTGGCTGCGCACCAGACACGAGTTGTCGTCGATCGGCTCGACGTCGCCGGGCCCGTCGCCGACCCGGCCCGCCACCTGAGCGGCCGGCGCGTGCAACGTCACCACCGCCCGGTACGTGCGGGCCAGCGCCGACAGCTGCTGGGTGACGAACGTGGCCGCGTCGTCGGCGGGCAGCTGCCGGGGCGGCACCCGCACCCCGGTGCGGGCCGGGCCGGACACCCGGTCCATCCGGAACGTCCGCCAGTCGCCGCGCTCACAGTCGTAGGCGACCAGGTACCAGCGGCGGCCCGCCGACACCAGGCGGTGCGGCTCGACGAGCCGGTCGCTGGCGGTGCCGTCGTGCGACCGGTACCCGAACCGCAGCCGCTCGTGACCGGTGATCGCCCCCGCCACCGTGGTCAGCGTCTCCGGGGCGACGGTGGGCCGCTCCCACGCCAGCATCGGCTCGGTCGCGGCACCGAGCGCCCCGACCCGCTGCCGCAGCCGCGACGGCAGCACCTGCTCCAGCTTCGCCAGGGCGCGTACCGAGGCCTCCTCGATGCCGGCGACGGCCTGGGCGGCGCCGGCTCGCAGGCCCACCGCGATCGCCACCGCCTCCTCGTCATCCAGCAGCAGCGGCGGCATCGCCGCGCCCGCCACCAGGCGGTACCCGCCGATCGCGCCCATCGTGGCCCGCACCGGGTATCCGAGCTCGCGCAGCCGTTCCACGTCCCGCCGCACTGTGCGCAGGCTCACCTCCAGGCGCTCGGCCAGCTCGCCGCCCGGCCACTCACGCGGGGTCTGTAGCAGTGACAGCAGTTTGAGCAGCCGCCCAGCGGTCTCCAGCCGCGCAGAAAGCTCCGTCATGTGTGCCAGTATCTGGCCTACATGGGCTCTAGCGTTAGAGGCATGACGCCATTTCGCATCGACATCCCCCAGGCCGCTATGGCCGCCGACCTGGCCGCGGCCTTCGCGAAGGTGCGCTGAGGTGCGCCAGTACACGTTCGCGCAGGTGTGCGCGCGGCGCCTCGGCTCGGTGCCGCGCGGACCCGCGAGCTGGAGGCGCAGGTCGCGCGGGTCGGCGAGATCCTCGGACGATCGGCGAGGTCACCGCGGGCCCGCACGCCTGATGACATCGGGTGACCGGCACCCGTCGCCGGCTGACCCGCGCCCGTGCGCCTCGCGCGGATGACCGGAATCTCCTAGTTCGTGGCCCGAAAACTGAGAGGATTTTGGCGGCTGTGGCGTGCGCTACTGCGCGCCGGATCGCCAGGCTCAAAGCTGCGAGTTACGTGACCACTTTCCAGGAGCGGCCATGATCGATCCGCACGCCGGGCACTGGCCGGATGGCCCGCCCGTGACCCCCGACCGCGCCCTCGCCGAACTGCGCGCCGGCAACAGACGCTTCGTCACCGGCACCCGCATCCATCCCAACCAGGACGCCGAGCACCGGGCGGCGCTGGCCGGCGCCCAGACGCCGTTCGCGGTGATGTTCGGCTGCTCCGACTCCCGCCTCGCCGCGGAGATCATCTTCGACCGTGGCCTCGGCGACCTGTTCGTCGTGCGCACCGCCGGGCACACCGTGGGGCCGGAGGTGCTCGGCAGCATCGAGTACGCCATCACCGTGCTGCACACCCCGCTGGTGGTCGTACTCGGGCACAACTCGTGCGGCGCCGTCACCGCCGCCCGCGACGCCGTGGCCGGCGGCGCCCAGCCCACCGGCCACCTGCGCGCCGTCGTCGACGCGATCGTGCCCAGCGTCTCGGTCGCCACCAGCCGCAACATCGACGACATCGACCAGATCGTCGACATCCACATCCAGCGCACCGTCGACCACCTGCTCGCGCACTCCCAGCCCCTCGCCCGCGCCGTCGCGAGCGGCGCGTGCGCGGTCGTCGGCATGTCGTACCAGCTCGGCGACGGCCAGGTCCGCGAGGTGGCCGGCCAGACACAGGCGCT
The DNA here is from genome assembly GCF_036906915.1 of Micromonospora sp. CPCC 206061. Lineage (NCBI taxonomy): Bacteria > Bacillati > Actinomycetota > Actinomycetes > Micromonosporales > Micromonosporaceae > Micromonospora > Micromonospora sp. CPCC 206061. The sequence continues at coordinate 58,681 of NZ_JBAKHX010000028.1, read as the reverse complement.
GCAGTAACGGCGTACCAGCCGGTGGACCAGCGCCGCCGGCTGGCACCCCGGCCCGCTACTGTGCCGGCGATGGATCTCGTGACGCTGTGGCGGGCGGTCGGGCCGGCCGAGTTGGAGCAGGTGGCGGCCGCGGGCTGGCGCGCCTGGCCGGCCGCCGACCTGCGTGCCACCCTGTCCCGGACGGCCGCCGCCACGGTCGCCCGGCAGCGGTACGTGCCCGCCGAGGGCGCCGGCTTCGTCACCACGTTCGACGTGCCGCGGCGGTTCCTCGACCGGTACCCGGTCAGCGACGGCGAGTACCGGATTCCCGCCGGCGACGTGCCCGCGCTGAACGCCCAGCTGGCCGGCGCCATCGTCGAGATGTCCGACTACCGCGCGCCGGTACCCGACGATCAGCTCGACCCGGCGCTGCCCGCGGCCTGGCGCGCCTACCTGGCGGGCCCGTCATGGCTGCGCCGCGGCTGGCTCGACACCGGCTGCTACCTGTGGCTGTATCCGCCCGGCGAGGCCGCCGAGCTGCTCGACGCCTGGGGCGAGCCGTCCGTCGCCGCCCACCCGGGCATCGCCATCATCGGCGGCGACGGTAGCCGCGAGCACCTCGCGCTGGACCTGCGCGTGGATCCCCCGCCGGTGCTGATGGTCGAGATCACCAGCGCCGGCTGGGAGGGCACGGTGTGCCAGGCCACCGACGTGGCGTCGTTCCTGGCGCGCGTCGAGGCGGGCACGTTCGACTTCACCTGGGAGTAGACGCGAGGTCCCCGACGGCGCGCTCCACGAGCGTCGCGCGGCGTTGGGGGGTGCGGGCCTTCAACAACGGCAGGATCACCAGGTACTGGCCGGTGCGCCCCAGCGACTCGAAGGCCACCCGGGCCGGCTCGTTCGCGGCAAGGGCCGCCACCAGATCCGGCGGGACCTCGGCGGTGGCCTGCGAGGCGTACGCGGCGTCCCAGCGCCCGTCCGCCCTGGCCCGCTCGATCTCGGCCAGCCCCGCCGGGCGCATCCGCCCGGCCGCGATCAGCTCCTCGGCCCGGCCGACGTTGACCCGCGACCAGGGGCTGCGGGGACCGCGCGGCGAGTACCGCTGCACGTAGTGCTCGGCGTCGCCGCCCTTGCGCTGGCTGTCGATCCAGCCGTAGCACAGCGCCACGTCGAGCGCCTCCTTGATGGTCACGGACGGGACCGTGGCGCCCTTCTTGGCGATGCGCAGCCACACGTCGGGCCGGCAGTCGTGGTGTGCGGCCAGCCACGACTCCCACTCCGCCGCGTCGGCGCAGGTCAGAACGTCCATCACCCGCGCCCGGTCGTCTTCAGGACCTCGAGGCAATGCGGGTTGGCAGCGAAATAGCTGATCGTCGCGAATCCCTTCAACATGTCTACGACGCTACGCGCCGGCTCGGTCACGCCTCGGCTCCCGGGGTGACCAGGCCGGTCTGGTACGCGGCGACCACCGCCTGGACACGGTCGCGCAGGCCGAGCTTGGACAGGATGCGCGCGACATGCGTCTTCACCGTCGCCTCGGACAGGTGCAGGCTGCTGGCCAGCTCGGCGTTGCTCAGGCCCTGGGCCAGCAGCTTGAGCACCTCCACCTCGCGCGGGGTGAGAGCGGCCAGGTCGCGGTGCAGGCTCTGGGCGTCGGGGGCGCGGCGGGCGAACCGCTCCACCAGCCGCCGGGTGATCGCGGGCGCGAGCAGGGCGTCGCCGGTGCGCACCATGCGGACGGCGGCGACCAGGTGCTCGGGCGTGACGTCCTTGAGCAGGAAGCCGCTGGCGCCGGCGGTGAGCGCCGCGTACACGTAGTGGTCGAGGTCGAACGTGGTCAAGATGATCACGCAGGGCTCCTCGGGCGCCCCGGTCAGGATGCGGCGGGTGGCCGCGAGACCGTCGAGCTCGGGCATCCGGATGTCCATCAGCACCACGTCGGGTCTGGTGCGGCGTACCGCGGCGACCGCCTCGACACCGGTGGTCGCCTCGGCCACCACGTCGATCCCGTCGGCGGCGAGGATCATCCGGAACCCCGTCCTGACCAGCACCTGGTCGTCCGCGACGACTACGCGCACGCGCTCTCCTCGATCGGTTCCAGCGGTATGACGGCGCGCACCCGGTAACCGCCGGTGGGGCGCGGGCCGGCGTCCAGGGTGCCACCGTAGATCGCCATCCGCTCCCGCAGGCCCACGAGCCCACGGCCGTTGCCGGTGGCGGTGGAGGCGTTGGGGCGGCCGCCGTTGTCGAGCACCTCGACCCGCAGGTGCTCGACCTCGTACCCGAGGGTCACCGTCGCGGTGGCGCCGGCCGCGTGCTTGACCGTGTTGGTCAACGCCTCCTGCACCACCCGGTACGCGGTCAGCGACACCCCGGCCGGCACGGGCCGGGAGCGGCCCTCCACCGTCAGGTCGACCGGCAGCCCGGCGGCGCGGACCCGCTCGACAAGGGTGACGAGCCCGTCCAGGCCCGGCTGCGGCGCCAGGTCGGGAGCGTCGGCGGCCGGCGAGATCAGCCCCATCACGTGGCGCAGCTCGGCCATCGCGGCCCGGCCGCCGGCCTCGACCGCGAGCAGCGCCTGCCTGGCCTGGTCGGGCGCCGCGTCCATCACCTTGCGGGCGGCCCCGGCCTGGATGACCATCACGCTGACGTTGTGGGTCACCACGTCGTGCAGCTCGCGGGCGATGCGGGCACGCTCCTGCTCGGCGGCGCGGCGCACCGCCTCGGTCTGTTCCCGTTCGAGGGTGAGGGCGCGCATCCGCCACGTGCGCCGGCCCAGGCTCGCCACCACGATCGGCACCAGGATCAGGAACGTGGCGTACTTGTTCGGCACCGTCGGCAGCGCCTCGTCCTGGAACACGCTGACCGCGAGCGCCGCCACCGCCAGGCTCACCATCGTCTGCGCCCGGTACGGGCTGTAGGCGGCGGCGCTGTAGGCGGCCACCACGCAGGCGAAGAACGTCAGCCGCGGGTGCGGGGTCACGACGGTCGCCACGATGACCACCAAGAGCACCGCCAGCGGGTACCGGCGGCGCAGCGCCAGCGCGCCGCAGGCGACCAGCACCACCAGCACCGCGCCCGCTATCTCACCGTCGTCGGCCGGCGGCATGAACGGCGGTGGCGGCACCGGGTAGGGCACGTCCTGGCCGATGACGAGCTCGCGCCCGTGCAGGTCCATCTCTTCGATCGCGTACCAGAGGCCGAGGGCGGCCAGCAGCACCGCCACGGCGGTGTCGAACAACAGGTTGGACAGGCTGGGCCGGGGCAGCGGGTCGAGCCGGCGCAGCAACGGACCGGCCGCCGCACGCAGCCGGCCCGTCCACGTCCCGGCCGTCACGCCGACCATTCTCGCCGACGGCGAAGGCAGCGACGTCCGTCCCGCTGACTACATCGCACGGATGACGCCGCGGCGGGTCATCTGTACGCGGTACCGGCGATGCGTCGCCGGACCGACGCGCCGACCCCCGGCGTCCCCCTAGCGTCGGTCCGACCCCGAGACCGACCCGATAAGGGCAGACAGGAGACCTCACTATGACCACGCCGCTGATCGAGCTGCGCGCGGTGAGCCGCGCGTACGACGGTGGGCCGCCCGCCCTGGACGACGTGTCGCTGAGCGTGGCGCGCGGGGAGGCCGTCGCGATCCTCGGCCCGTCCGGCAGCGGCAAGTCCACGCTGCTGAACCTGGTCGCCGGCCTGGACCGGCCCACCAGCGGCACGGTCACCGTCGACGGCGTACGCGTCGACAGGCTCGGCGAGGCCGCCGCCGCGAAGTACCGGCGGGCCAGCGTCGGGATGGTCTTCCAGTTCTTCAACCTGATCGACGACCTGACCGTCGCCGACAACGTCGTACTGCCCGCGCAGCTCGCCGGCGTACCGGCCCGGCAGGCGCACAAGCGGGCCACCGACCTGCTCGGCATGCTCGGCATCGGCCGGCACGCCAAGGCGTACCCGGGCCGGCTCTCCGGCGGTGAACGGCAGCGGGTCGCGGTCGCCCGCGCGCTGATGAACCGCCCCGCGCTACTGCTCGCCGACGAGCCCACCGGCGCGCTGGACACCGCCTCCGGCGAAGACGTCAAGCGGCTCCTGGTCGACCTGCACGCCGACGGCCAGACCGTAATCGTGGTGACACACGACCTGTCCCTGGCCCGGGACTGCGCCACCCGCACCGTCCGCCTGGTCGACGGCCGCGTCGCCGTCGACGCCGTGGGAGCGGTGCGATGAGCGAGGCAGCTGGCGCGGCGCCGCCTGGACCGAGGAGGGAAGGCGCCGCCTTCAGCGCCGCACGACCGAGCGAACCGGGAGGCTCGGTGCGTGGCCTTGGCAAGGTCGTGCGGTCCGGTGTCGGGCGGCGCCGGGTGCAGACCGTGGCGATCGTGCTGGCCACCGCGATGTCGGTCGCCTCGGCCGTACTGGGCCTGGCGCTGCTGGTGGCGTCGTCGGGACCGTTCGACAAGGCGTTCGCCGAGCAGCGCGGCGCCCACCTGACGGCGAGCTTCGACGCCGGCAAGGTCACCACCGACCAGCTGTCGGCCACCGTCCACGCCACGGGGGTGGCCACGGTGGTCGGCCCGTACCCGACCATGACGGTGAGCCTCGCCGGCGGCCCGAACGGCGAGTTCTCGTTGCCGCCGATGACCATCGCGGGACGCGCCGAGCCCGGCGGCGACGTCGACGCGGTCACGCTCACCGCCGGTCGCTGGGCCACCGCGCCGAACGAGATCGTCCTGTCGGTGGACGGCCCGACGATCGGTGTCGGAAAGTCGTTGCGCGCGCCGGACGCGCCGGGCGGCCCGACGCTCACGATCGTCGGCATCGCCCGGTCGGTCGGCGGCACCGCCGACGCCTGGCTGTCCCCGGCGGGCCTGGCCGCGCTGGGCGAGCCCACCGGGTACCAGATGCTCTACCGCCTCACGACGGCCTCGACCGCCGCGCAGGTCGAGGCGGGCCGCGCCGCGATCGCGGCGGCCGTGCCCGACGGCGCCCTCACCGGCGCGACCTCCTGGCTGACCGTCAAGCAGGAGGCGGTACGCACGATCGCGCTGTTCGTGCCGTTCCTGACCGCGTTCGGCGTGCTGGGCCTGGTCATGTCGGTGCTCGTGGTCGGCAACGTGGTGGCGGGCGCGGTCGGCGCCGCGACCCACCGCATCGGCATCCTCAAGGCGATCGGGTTCACACCGGCGCAGGTGGTGCGGGCGTACGTCATCCAGGCGCTGATCCCGGCGGCCGCGGGCGCCGGGATCGGTGTGATCGTCGGCAACCTGGCCGCCGGTCCGGTGCTGACCCAGACCGAGTCGGTGTACGCGACGGCCGGGCTCGCGGTCGCGCCGTGGATCGACGTGGCGGTGCCGGCCGGGGCGCTGGCGCTGGTGGCGCTCACCGCGTGGATCAGCGCGCTGCGGGCCGGCCGGCTGCGCACCGTCGACGCGCTCGCCGTCGGCCGTACCCCGCGGGCCGGCCGCGGCCGGTGGGCGGCCCGGCTCAGCGCCCGGCTGCCGCTGCCCCGGCCGGTCACGCTCGGCCTGTCCCGCCCGTTCGCGCACCCGGCGCGGGCACTGGCGATGGTCGCGGCGGTCACGTTCGGGGCCGCGGCGGTCACGTTCGGCATCGGCCTGGGCGCCTCGCTGTCGGAGGTGCAGCGTCTGCGCAACCACAACGCCGACGTCACCATCGACGCCATGGGCCCGCCGCAGCAAGGGCCGGAAGGTGGGCCACCGCCAGGGGGTCCGCCACCGCCGGGGGCGGGGCCGAAGCGGCAGGGGTCCGACCCGAACGCCGACGGTCCCGACCCGGCCAAGGTCGCCGCGGCGATCAACGCCCAGTCCGGTACCCAGGGCTTCTACGGCACGTCCCAGCACGAGGTCGCGATCTCGGGCCTGGCCGGCAACGCGACCGTCTACCCGGTCGTCGGCGACGCCTCCGGCTACTGGGAGCTGATCTCGGGTCGCTGGTTCGACGGGCCGGGGGAGGTGGTCGTGCCCACCACCGTGCTGACCGCTACCGGCACGAAGGTCGGCGACACCCTCACCCTGGCCACCGACGGTGCCACCGTGACCGCGCGGATCGTCGGCGAGATCTTCGACACCAGCAACGACGGCCGCAGCGTGTACACCGACGCGACCACCTACCCCGACCGCAAACCCGGTGAGTATCAGGTCGCCGTCCGCCCCGGCACCGACCTGACCAGCTACAGCAAGGCCCTCGACGCCGCCGTCGATTCGCTCGGGCTCAGCGCCTACCCCAGCGTCGACGGCGCCGGCGGGGACATCGCCATCGCGGTGACCGGCCTGGCCACCACCCTCGCCCTGATGCTCGCCGCGATCGCGGCGCTGGGCGTGCTCAACGCCGCCGTCCTCGACACCCGCGAACGCGTCCGCGAGATCGGCATCCACAAGGCGCTGGGCATGGTGCCGAGGCAGACCATCGCCATGGTGGTGGCCTCCGTCGCGGTGGTCGGCCTGGCCGGAGGCCTTTTGGGTACACCCGCCGGCGCGGCCATGCACGCCGCGGTGATGCCCGCGATGGGCGACAGTGCCGGCCTGACGCTGCCCCCGGCGGTGATGCGGGTATATCAGCCGGCCTGGCTCGTCCTGCTCGTCCTGGGTGGACTGGTGATAGCCGTGTTCGGTGCGGTGCTCCCGGCCGGCTGGGCGGCGAAGGTGCGGACCGCAACCGCGTTACGCACCGAGTAGGCGGTTGACCGGCTGCCCTAAGCTGGCGATCTTGCCTCAGGGAGGATGCCGTGGGCGGTCGGATGCCGGCGCGGCGGCGCCGCCGGATCAACACGATCTGGCTGGTCGTCGCCGCGCTGCTGGTCGGCTTGGCTGCGACGGTCGGCGCGCTTGGTGGCAGCACCGAGCGCGTCACCCGCATGTGGGTCGGCGCGCGGATCGCCGACGACGGCAGCGCCCGCATCACCGAGGTCATCGACTACGACTTCGGGGTCGGGTTCGAGGACCGGCATGGCATCTACCGCGACGTGCCCGGCTTGTCGCCCGACGGCGCCGATGTGACGGTGACGTCGGACTCGGCCCCCGCGAAGTTCCTGCTGCTCGCCGACCGCATCCGCATCGGCGACCCGGATCAGCGGGTCTACGGCCGGCACCAATACCGGATCGAGTACACGCTCAAGGACGTCGCGCCGAACGGCAAGCTCGCGTGGGACGCGGTCGGCACCGGCTGGCAGGTCGACGCCGACGTCGTCAAGATCCATGTGGTGGCGCCGTTCGCGCTCGACGGCGTGCGCTGCGTCCAGGGAGCCGAGGGCTCCATCTCGCCATGCCCCATGTCGCGGCCTTCACCGGGCGAGGTCATCGCCCGCGTCACCAAGCTCGCGCCCGGCAAGGGCGTCACCGTGTACGCGGACGCGGGCAACCGCCTGGCGGCGATGGCGGCCCCGCCAAGCGAGTCGACCGAGGCCCTGGGCGGCGACACCGGCACCGGCCCGAACCCGTTGCTGCCCGGCCTGCTGGCCGCCGCGGCCGCCCTCCTCGTGACGCTCGCGGTCGCCCGCGTGCTGCGGATCCTCGGCCGTGAACGGGTCGGCGGGCGCCGCGTGGAGCTCGAAGACCTTCCGCTCACACCGACACCCACACCACCCGACGGGCTGACCCCCGCCCAGGGCGGCATCCTGCTCGCCGAACGCGTCCAACCGCAGCACAAGGTCGCGTGGCTGATGACCACCGCCCTGGACGGCCACCTGCACATCGACGATGACGAGTACCGTCCGACGCTGACCCGCGCGGCGGGACCGGTCGAGTCCGACGACCTCGCGGTCAACCCCGTCCTGGACCGGATCTTCGCCGGCCGCGACAGCGTGACCCTGGGCTCCTACCACCCGGACCTGAAGGCGGCGTGGGACCTGCTTGGCAGCAGGTTGACCTGGTGGTGGGACGACTCAGGCCTGCCGAACAAGGATGCCGAGCTCCGTCACCTACGGGTCAGGCTCGCCGGCTTCGCGCTCCTGGCGCTCGGCGTGGTGGCGGCGATCGCTGGCGGCGTGCTCAGCGGCGGCATCGGCTCGTCGTGGCTGCCGACCGTCGTGGCCGGCGCGGTCCTCGCCGGCGCCGGCTTCGCGATGGTGCTCCGCGGCTGGGAGCTGCGGGTCCGCACCGAGCGCGGCACCGCCCTGTGGATCGAGGTGGAGTCGTTTCGCCGCTACCTCGCCGACGCCAGCAGGTATCCGACCGCGCGGACTGTCGCCGCCGAGCAGGTGGAGCGGTACACGGCGTGGGCGGTGGCGCTCGGCGAGGTCGAGCGGTGGTCGGAGGCGGTGAAGAGGTCGACGGTGGCGCGGTAAGTCAGGTTGACCGCCCTGGCGCACGGTCGCCGAGCGAGACGAGCAGCCGGCGCAAAAGCTCGGCCAGGCGGTCGCGGTCGGCGGCGGCCAGCCCGTCCAGTAGGCGCCGTTCGTTGGCCAGGTGACGCTCGACGAGTTCGTTGACCAGAGCTAGCCCCTGCGTGGTGAGGGAGATCAGCACCCGGCGCCGGTGGCCAGGGTCGACGGCGCGTTCAACCAGGCCCCGGTCCAGGAGCCGGTCGATGCGGTTGGTCAGCGCGGCCGAGCTGACCATCGCCGCCGTGCTGAGCGCTCCGGCGCTGAGCACGTGCGGCGGCCCGGCGCGCAACAGGGTTGCCAGCACGTCGAACTCCCAGGGCTCGACGCCATGCGCTGCGAACTCGTCCTTCACCGCGCGTTCGAGGAGGCGGGAGGCGCGCGAGAGACGGCCGACGACCTCCATCGGCGAGCAGTCCAGATCGGGGCGGGCGATCCGCCACTGGTCGATGATCGCGTCGACGCCGTCGCGGGGCTCGGTGGCTGCCATGTTGCGAATCTAACATTTCGACGTAGAAGACTTTGATGAATGGCCGAGCGCGATCTAAAGTTTCGACATCGAAATCTTCCACGGAGGTCATGATGAAGGTTCTGCTGCTCGGTGCCACCGGCTACATCGGCTCGGCCGTCGCCGACCACGTGACCAGCCACGGCCACGAGGTGGTCGAACTGGCCCGCGGCAACGGCGACCGGCCCGGCCGCGAACGGCGCATCGGCGACCTCGCCGACCCGGACTCCCTCACCCGGGCCGTGACGCCCGACATCGACGCCGTGGTCCACGCGGCGACCCCAACCGGTGACGCCGCCACCGACGCGGCCGCCGTTGACGCCCTGCTGGCTCCCCTGCGCGGCACCGGACGCCCGTTCATCTACACCAGCGGCGTGTGGGTGCTCGGCGCCACCGGACCGGTGCCCGCCGGGGAGGACGCCGCCACCAACCCGATCCCGATCGTCGGCTACCGCCCGGGAATCGAACGGCAGGTCCTCGCGGCCGCCGCCGACGACGTGCGCGCCACCGTGATCCGGCCGGGCATCGTGCACGGCCGGGGCCGCGGGATCCCCGCCCTGCTCGTGGACCTAGCCCGCAAGCACGGCACACCGGTGTTCGTGACCCCTGGCGACCACGGCGGCGAGCCCGTCCACTGGCCCATGGTCCACGTGGACGACCTCGCCGAGCTGTACGCGGCGGTACTGCAACGCGCCGACGCCGGCACCATCTGGCACGGCGTGACCGAACCGGCCGTGCCGGCGCGGGACCTGGCACACGCCGCCGGACGCGCCGCCGGCGTCCTGGCGGCCCCGCGCGCCTGGCCGGTGGCCGAGGCCAGCGAGGCGCTCGGCAAGGCGTTCGCCGACGCCCTCGCACTCGACCAGCGCGTCACTGGCGACGCCGCCGGTGCGCGGCTGGGCTGGCGGCCGCGCCGCCCCGGTGCCGTCGCCGACCTGGCGAACGGCTCCTACCGCGCCTACGAGGTCCTGGGCGCGGACGACGGCGCGGACGACGCCGCGGACGACGACGTCCAAGCCATCGCCGCGCTGGTGGCCGCCGTCGAGCACGCCCAACAGAACGAACTGCCCGACGCGTTCATGAGCCTGTTCCGCACCGACAACCCCGTGTGGACCACCGCCCACGGCAAGCGACTGGCGGGCTGGGACGAGATCAGCGCGTTCACCCACCAGGTCCTACCGGGTGCCATGCGCGAATCCACCGCGGTGTACGACATCGAGCGGGTGCTGTTCGTGCGCTCCGACGTGGCGGTGGTCAACGTCCGGCAGCGGCCCATCCGGCTGGATGGAGACCCGCTCCCTGATGCCCCCGAGGGCCGCCCGCTGCACGTCCTGGCGAAGAGCGGCGGCACCTGGCGGATCGCGGCCGCACAGAACACCCAGGTCGTGCGCGGCTAGCGCCCGCGTCGAAGTCTTTGAGCAGTGGCACCGGGGCGGGCGGCCCCCGGGTGCCACTGCTACGAGTTGGGGGAGTACGTGTTGGCGAGGGCGGCAACCCGGTCGTCCCTGGTTGCTTGCTCCACGGAACCATCCTGGAGGTCGATGCCGCCGGCCAGCCAGCCGCCATCAATGGTGAACACGCTGCCGGTGATGAACGACGCGCTATCACTGGCCAGGAACGCGACCAGGTTGGCGACCTCCTCGCTGCGCCCCGGTCGGCGCAGCGGAAATCGGCTATCGATGTCGAGTTCCTCGCCCATCTTCCGCATGAGATCGTTGCTGGCGATGTACCCCGGGCAGATGGTGTTTACCCGGATACCGACCGGCCCCAGCTCCAGGGCAGCCGACTTGACCAAGCCGATCACACCGTGCTTCGAGGCCGAGTACGCCGATGACATCCGAACACCGGTGAGCCCGGCCGCCGACGAGGTGACCACAACCGAGCCACCACCCACGTCGCGCATCGCCCGACCCGCCGCCTGCAGTCCGAGCAGTACACCACGCAGGTTCACCGCCATCGTGCGGTCCCACTCCTCCAACGGGTACTCCAGAACACCGGCCCAGTGCCCCGTTCCAGCGTTGAGATGTGCGATATGTACGGCGCCGTATCGGGCAACCGTCTCGCGGACCATCGCATCGTTGTCCTCCGGCGACGCCACGTCGACCCGCAGCCCGAACGCCTCGCCACCAGCAGCCGCGATCTTCTCGGCCGTCCGCTCAACACGCTCGACGTTACGTCCGGCGCAGCACACCCGCGCTCCGAGGGCCGCCAGCGTTGCCGCAGTCGCCGCGCCGATACCGGACCCCGCTCCGGTCACGACCGCCACCTTCCCAGCCAGCGAAACCGTTCCTTGCTCCGTCATAGTCATCAATTGCTTCCTTTTCCCGATCCGAGATGGAGTCCGTTGGTGTTCAGTGAAGAGTTAGCGTTGTCGCGGATGTGATGTGGGACAGTTTCTCGGGGTTGCGGACGTAGTAGAGGCCGGTGATGCGGGCGTTCTCGACACTGATCGCCATGACGCCGTCGATCTCGCCGTCCAGGCGGACGAGGAGTGCCGGGTTGCCGTTGATCACAGTCGGTTCGGTGGTGATCGTGCCTTCGACCTTGCCGATGCCGCCGGCGAACATTCGGGCCACCCGGTCGGCGCCGGTGACCGGCCGCAGCGCGGCGTGTTTGATGCCGCCGCCGTCGCTCATCAGGACGACCTCGGGGGCGAGTACATCGAGGAGGGCCTGCAGGTCTCCGGTCTCGGCGGCGCGCTGGAACGATTCCAGGACCGCCTGGCTTTCGCTCGAGGAGACCACCTGGCGGGGGCGACGGGCATCGACGTGCCGGCGGGCGCGGTGGGCGATCTGGCGGACGGCCGCAGGGCTCTTGTCGACGGCGGCCGCGATCTCGTCGTAACTGATGTCAAAGACCTCGCGCAGCACGAAGACAGCACGCTCGGTCGGTGACAGCGTCTCGAGGACGAGCATCAGCGCCATCGACAGGCTCTCGGCCAGCTCGACGTCCTCGGCCACGTCCGGCGAGGTGAGCAGCGGCTCGGGCAGCCAGGGGCCGACGTATGCCTCCCGGCGGCGCTTCATGGTGCGCAGCCGGTTGAGCGCCTGGCGAGTGGTGATCCGGACCAGGAAGGCGCGCTGGTCTCGCACCTGCCCCCGGTCGGCCATGACCCATTGCAGCCAGGTCTCCTGGAGGACGTCTTCGGCGTCGGCCGCCGATCCGAGTACCTCGTAGGCGACGGTGAAGAGCAGGTTGCGGTGGGCGAGGAACGCCTCGGTCGCCGGGTCGGTGGCGTCGTCGCTCAACTCTGGTCCCTTCGCCTCGTCCTTCGCGGTCGGCCGTGGTGGCCGACCGCGTTCGCGTGCGTCCACGGCACGACCCTCGCCACACGCACCGGTCAGGCCGACCGGCCGGCGGCGGCCTGTGCCTCGGCGGCGGCCGATGCTGCGGTGCGGTTGGCGCGCAGCAACTTCTGGCGCTTGGCGACGCCTCCCGGCATGCGGTGCAGCTTGAACGAACCGGGCTTGTGCGCCTCGCCGGCCAGGTGCTTGGGAATGCCCGTGCAGACCTTTTCCTTGATCCGGGCGCCCAGCCGATCGTCGATGTGCAGCCAGACCGCGACGTCGGACCGGTTGGCGAACTGATAGATGCCCCCGCCGCGGCCCAGGCTGACGCACTGGGCGTACGTCGACTGGTGGAGCTTCTCCGGCTCCTCACCGGCGAGTCGGCTGAGGACCGTGTCGGCGGCCCGCGCACCCAGCGGCGTCGCGTTCAGGCAGCTCATCCGCAGCGGCAGACCGGACGGCGCCGCCGAGTCCCCGGCCGCGAGGATGCGCGCGTCGTCCACGCTCGTCAGCGTCTCGTCCGTGAGCAGGCGGCCCACCGCGTCGGTGCTCAGCCCACTGCGCGCGCCCAGGTCGGGAACGCCGAAACCGACGGTCCAGATGGTGACTTCGCTCGGCAGCTCACGGCCGTCCGCCAGCCGTACGGCGTCGCGGGTCACCGCCGTCACCTTCGCATCCGGGCCGTCGACCACCGTCACGCCGAGCGCGGCCAGCCGCTTCGCCACCGACCGCCGGCCCCGGGCGTGCAGATACGGACCGAGGACGCCGCCACACACCAGGGTCACCTGTCGGCCCTGCTCCGCCAGCTCGGCGGCGGTCTCGATACCGGTCGGTCCCGCGCCGACCACCGTCACCTGGGCCGAATCGGGCACGTTGTCGAGGACCGCCCGCAGCCGCCGCGCCGCCTCCAACGTGACCATCGGGTAGGCGAACTCGGCCGCCCCCGGAACGTCCGGTTCGGCGCTGCCGCTGCCCACGGCGTAGATCAGGTAGTCGTAGCCGAGCGTGCCGCCGGCCGAAGTCGTCACGCTGCGCTCGGCCGCGTCGATCCGGCTCACGGTGTCGACCATCAGTCGGACGCGTTCGGCCAGGACGTCCTGGTACGCGACGATCGCGTCGTCGGTCCCTCCCACCAACTGGTGCAGGCGGACCCGGTGGACAAAATCCGGGCGCGGGTTGATCAGCGTCACGGCCACGTCGTCGCGTCGGGTCAGCCGGTTCGCGGCCATCACGCCCGCATATCCGCCGCCGACGACAACCACATGCGTGTTCCCAGCCATGGTGCCTCCTCCGTTTGCGGGTGTTTGGCCATAGGTCACCGCACCATCGATCGCTGTGACAGGGCGTGAATCAGATCACTTCGCTGGGCTCAGGTGGAACTGTGACCGCATTGGCTCGCCAGCGTGAGGCGAGGTTGCGTGTCACCGGATCAGAAAGTTTTCTGCCGGCCGATGTCCGGATCGGCGTGGTGCGCGCGACGCGTATGTGACAGGCGCCCACCAGGCGCTCACAAGGGAGCAGATCATGACCACGACCAGCCACGCAGCCACCGCCGTCACACCGCTGGCACCGAGGGATCGCCGCTCCGCCCGGCGTCTGCTGGCTTGCGGCCTGCTGGCCGGTCCGGTGCTGCTCGGGGTGGGGCTGGCCCAGGTGTTCACGCGTGACGGATTCGACCTGGACCGGCACGCGCTCAGCCAGCTGGCGCTAGGCCCGTGGGGCTTCGTGCAGATCGTCAACTTTCTGGTGACCGGTGTTCTGGTGATCGCGGCGGCCCGCGGACTGCGCGGTGCGCTGGGTCCGGGCAGGGGGACGGTATGGGGGCCACGCCTACTGGCCGGCTTCGGTACCGGAATGCTCATCGCCGGCGTGTTCGTCGCCGACCCCGCCTTCGGTTGTTGAAAAGGCTGACATGTCTCGTCAGGTTTTTCTGTCAAGGTCTCCGTCATGGATCTTGATTTGGCAGGCAAGGTTGCTGTGGTGGCGGGGGCGACACGCGGTGCGGGGCGCCAGATTGCCGTGCAGCTTGGTGCCCGTGGGGCGACGGTGTATGCCACCGGCCGTAGTACCCGACGGCAGCGGTCGGAGATGGACCGGCCGGAGACCATCGAGGAGACCGCTGAGCTGGTGACCGCAGCCGGTGGTGCGGGGATCGCCGTCCAGATCGATCACCTCGTCGCGGAGCAGGTGCGTGCGCTGGTGGAGCGCATCGACGCTGAACAGGGGCGCTTGGACATCCTGGTCAACAACATCTGGGGTGCGGAGCTGTTGTTCAGCTGGGACCAGAAGCTGTGGGAACACTCTTTGGACACCGGCCTGCACATCCTGTGGCTGGCGGTCGACACCCACATCATCACCAGCCACTTCGCACTGCCGCTGCTGATCCGCCGACCGGGTGGCCTGGTGGTCGAGATGACCGACGGCACCGCCGAGTACAACCGTACGAACTACCGGGCGACGTTCTTCTACGACCTGGCCAAGGCCTCGGTACTGCGCATGGCGTTCGCGCAGGCTCAAGAGTTGGCGGCGTTCGGTGCCACCGCGGTGGCCCTGACGCCGGGCTGGATGCGTTCGGAGATCATGCTGGAGCACTTCGGGGTCACCGAGGCCAACTGGTTTGACGCCACGGCAACGGAACCGCACTTCGCGATTTCGGAGAGCCCCGCCTTCGTCGGCCGGGCGGCCGCCGCGCTCGCGGCCGACCCGGACGTCGCCCGGTGGAACGGGCAGTCGCTGTCCAGCGGACAGCTGGCTCAGGTCTACGGCTTCACCGACCTCGACGGTAGTCGCCCGGACTGCTGGCGGTACCTGGTCGAGGTCCAGGACGCCGGCAAGCCGGCGGACGTCACCGGCTACCGCTGATACAACCTGGCCAGCCGTTGTGCGGCAACCCGCATCCGCTCGCGCAACGGCTGAGGCGCCAGTACCTCCACCTCTGGGCCGAGGCGTAGCAGCTGGTCATAGGCGACCTCGGCGGACTCGACTGGCAGGCGGGTGACCACCCAACCCTGTGCGTCGGGTTCGCCCGCCGCGTCGGTGGCCGCCTGCACCGCGGGCGGCTCGACGGCGAACCGTAACGCCCGCAGCCCGGCCTGACTCAGTCGTACCGTCACCTGCTCGGCGAGCATGCCCCGGACGAACTGTGCCGCCCGTTCGGCCCACACTGTCGGCAGGTCAAAGGACTCCTCGCGGACGAACCGCTGATCAGTGACCTCGACGGCTACGACCCGGTCGACGCGGTATACCCGGAGGTCCGCGCCGACCCGCGCGACGAGGTACCAGATCCCCGCCTTGAGGACCACGCCGTAGGGCTGCACGGTGCGCGTCACCTCGTCATGACGGTGGTAGCGAAGGATCACCGTCAGGTCCTGCCACACCGCGCGGACCAAGACACTCAGCGCAGGCGGCGGGTCGTTGTCGTGAAACCACCCCGGCACATCGAGGTAGAAGCGTTGCGCCGCCTGTGCCGCCGCATCACGTAACCCGGCTGGCAGCGCCGCGCTGACCTTGAGCTGGGCGGTGGCCAGCACATCACCGAGCCCCATGTCTCGCGCCGGGCCGTACAGACCGAGCAGAAACAACGCCTCAGCCTCAACCCGGCTGAGTCCGGTCAGCCGGGTGCGGTAGCCATCGACCAGTCGGTAGCCACCGTGTCGTCCCTGCTCGGCGTAGACCGGCACCCCCGCAGCGGCCAATGCGGTGATGTCGCGGTAGACGGTCCGTTCTGAGACGCCTACTTCACCCGCCAGCTCCGCTGCGGTCATAGCCCCCCGCGCTTGCAGCAACAGCACCATCGTGAAGAGCCGGGACGCACGCACATCCGCCATCTTGGCCGTAGAAGCCAGCACCCGGCACCTCGCCCACCCGACTCGCCCACCCGACACGCCCAGACTCGATAGCGACGAGCCAGCAGGGGGATCAGTCCTCGTCGCCCGCGTCAGGGTCGCGCAGTATGCGCCGGGCGCCGCCGAGCTCGGGCAACTGAAAACGAGTAGTGACCATCGACGTTGATGTGCTTGCGCAGGTACGGCGAGAGCCGAGCCACGTCAGCGTCCAGGACCGGGTAGCCGATACGGGCGGATGTCTCCTCGCCGAGTCGGACGTAGATGCCGAGGGTGGCCAGGTGTCGGTGGCGGGACTTGGCCTGTAGTTCAGCGGCGCTGCGGCCCTTGGCCGCGAGGTGGGTCAGGCCGGAGTGGCGCAGCTGGTGGAGGGTGTACCCGGCACCGTGCGGGTCGTGGAGCTGGGACGCCTGCTTGAACAGGTACTCGGCGCGCGGGTACGACAGCCTGCCGCGGCCGGTGTCCGGGCAGACGTCGACCAGGGCCGGCGCGCGGCGTCCGGCGCCGGGAGCACGCCGGTCGGCCAGAAACACCGGCCCGGCGGTACGACCGGCCAGCAGCCGGGGCAGCAGGCGTGCGGTCGGGGTCTCCCAGTGCACGTAGGCGCGGTCGCCGCCCTTCTCGGTGACCAGGGCGCGGCGGAACTCCATGTCGAGGTCGGGCACGTCCAGGCCGAGGATCTCCTCGGCACGGGCGCAGGTCTCGTAGAGCGTCCGCCACAGCAACCGCTCGCGCAGCGGGTGGCGGTCGTCGGTGAACAGCCGCTCCAGGCGAGCACGCGGGATGGCCTTGTCCCGGGTTCGGGTGACCTTGCGGCGCTCCAGACGGCGGCCGGGGTTCGGTGGTCAGCCAGTCCTGACGGCGGCAGTAGGTGGTGAATGAGGTCAGCGCGGACAGGTGCTTGTTCCAGGTGTTCGCGGCGCCCTGGTCCCAGCGGGCCATCGTCTGCTCGTAGAGCTCCGGGGTGAGCGCGGCGACCGGCACCTGATCCCCGGCAGTCTCGCGCAGCCGGCGCAGGGTCTCTGTGTAGGTGGCGCGGGTGCGGAGATCGCCGCGGAACCGGTTGAGGAACGCGTCGACGGCGACCACAAGCGCCACCGGGCGCCGGGCGGTCGGCAGCGGGATCACGGACACCTCGGCGACCTCTTCCGGCGATGTGACACAGAATGTGGCCGAGTCGCCCCCACCGTCCGACTCGGCCCGCTGCGTGGGTTTGTCGCTGCGTTGTTCTCTGCGGAGTGGTCAACCCTGACGATCGTCTGGGGTGCGCGGTTGCCGTTCGGCTCGGGTTTCCGGCTGCTTTCGTTTCTACGGTCGACCCCCATGAAACGAGAAACACGAGCTACCAGCGGGGCTGGTCGGTTGTTGGCTGCGGTCGGCGTCTTGGCAGCGGTTGCGGCGACGGTCGCCTGGCTTTCTCCGGGCGGGTTGGGCCGAGCCGGGGCCGTGCAGGTTACCGACGGAGTTTCGGTGTCCGGGTACCGAGCGGTCATCGGGGCGACGGCGGGCGCACCGTCGTGGTTTGGCCCGGCGCTGGAGGTGGCTACCGAGGGCACTCTGGTGCTCCTGGGCATGCTGCTGGTCGCGATGTGGTGGACGGCGATGCGCCGCCGGGACGTTCGAGGGGTTACCGGGACCGTGCTGACCGGTCTCGGCATCGTGGCGGCGTACGCAGTCAGTGAAGCGGTAAAGCTGGTGGTGGACGAGGAACGACCGTGCCGTGCGCTGCGTACGGGGATCGAGCTGATCGCCGATTGTCCCGCAAGCGGGGACTGGTCGTTCCCGAGCAACCACGCCACCTTGGCCGCTGGGCTGGCCGTCGGGCTGGCGGTGCTGTGGCCGCGCCTTGCCGCGCTGACGTTGCCCCTGGCCGGGGCAGCCGCGTTGCTGCGGGTGCTGGTGGGGGTGCACTACCCGCACGACGTTCTGGCCGGTGCGTTGCTCGGCGGCGCGGTGGTGGCGGCTGCCCTGCTGGGGCTCATGCCGCCGGCCCAGCACGCGGTGTCGTCACTGCTGCGCAGGTGGTGGAACAGTGATGCCCGCTTCGTGGGCGACCACCGCGGCCGCAGCCCGGTTCTCCACACCGAGTCTGGCCAGGATGGAACTCACGTGCGCCTTGACCGTTCCTTCGACCACATGCAGCCGTCGGGCGATCTGCCCATTGGACAGCCCGCTGCCGAGGAAGGCCAGCACATCCCGTTCCCGGGGGCTGAGGGCGTCGACCCGGTCACGGGCGCTGGAGCGCCGCACGGCCAGGGTGTCCGCGCCCGTCGCGGCGAGGTGCGCTACGACGCGGGCCGCGACTTTCGGTGACAGGTAGGCGGCGCCGTCGGCCACCGCGCGTACCCCGATGATCAGCTCCTCGGGCTCGCCGGACTTGATCAGGAAGCCGGCGGCGCCGCCGCCGAGCGCCTGCAGGATGTAGTCGTCCTCCCCGAACGTGGTCAGAATGATCACGCGTGTGGCCGGCACGGTCCTGCGGAGCTCCGCCATCGCTTCGATGCCGTTCATGCCGGGCATCCGGATGTCGAGGACGGCCACCGCGGGCCGGTGCCGCCGCGCCAGCTCGACGGCGTGGTGTCCGTCGCCGGCCTCGCCGATGACTTCGATGTCAGCAGCAGTGGCGAGAACCGCGCGTAGCCCGGCACGGATCATCGGCTCGTCGTCGGCGATTAGTACGCGGATCATCGGCGGCTCACGAGGTGACCGAGTCCTGAGACACCAGCACGTTGTCGCGGAAGCAGAGCCGGTAGGCGTCCCCGGAGCGATCGTCGAAGCGATCGGCCGTCATCGCGTAGTACTCGCACGTCACCCCGTCCTCGGTCGGCGCGGCAGTCAGCGGCCGGTAGCGCGTCTGCCGGCGCGGCAGGACACGCTCCACCTCGGAACGATCCTGCCCGATGCGCAGGCGGGCGTAGTCGCCCGGATCCAAGACCGCCTGTGCCGCGGACAGCGTCTCCCAGCCCGCCAGAGCCCCGCTCAGCAGCCCACCAGTGACCAGCGGCACCATCACCGCGATGACCAGGGAACGGCCCACCCGCCGCCGGGCACGGCGATGCTCCTGCGGCAGCGCCCGATCCGTCCAAGGGGTCACCGGCGGTGGCACCGGGATCCGCGGGATCCGCGCGGTGACGGCGAAACCTCCATGGTGCGAGCCGTACTCGAATGTGCCGCCGACCAACCGCACCCGTTCGGCGAGGCCGACCAGACCACGCCCGCCGCTGCAGGGGCGGACCTGCACGCCGGCCGGTGACGGTGGCGGGCCGTTCTCTACCACGATCGTCGTCTCGGCCGCCGTATGCGTCACGGAAATGATCGCCGTCGCTCCGGGCGCGTGTTTGGCCACGTTGGTCAGCGCCTCCTGCGCGACCCGGTGCATAGCCCGCTCGGCCATCGGCGGCAGATCGCCCGCCTCCCCATCGATACGCAACTTCACCACTAGCCCCGATGCCGAAGCCGCGGCCGTCAGCGCCGCGAGATCGGGCCCGTAGACGTCCATTGGAGCGCTATCGGTCTGCTCGCGCAGGACGCCGATCACCTCGCCGAGGCGGTCCACCGCAGCTCCGGCCCGGGCCCTGAGGTCTGCGGCGGCCTTTCGGTGGTGCTCTTCCAGGCCCGGCGCCAGTTTCAACGCGCCCGCGGACAATGCGATCAGGCTGAGGTCGTGACCGAGCAGATCATGCATGTCCTGAGCGATCCGCGCACGCTCGCGCAGCCGAGCTTGCTCGGCGACCAGCCGCTGTTCACGCTGCGCCTGCTCGGCCCGTTCCCAACCGGCCCGGACCAGATCCTGATACTGGCGCCAGGACCGTCCCGCGAACCATGGCGACATCGTGCCGGCGACGATCACGATCAGGAACCGGCTCGCCAGTTGCAGCCAGCCGGGCACGACCGAGAACACCACCACACCGGCCGAGAGCACCGCCACTAGCGCAAGCACCGTCGGGCCCGTCCGCCCCGGGCGCCGTCCGGCCAGGAACGCGGTAACCACGGTCGGCAACAACCACCACCCGCTCACCATGCTCAGACCGGCAAACACGACCGCAGCCCCAGTCAGAAGAAATCCCGGGTCAACAGCCCGTGCGGTGGCAGCCGTTCCGGCTGCCACCGCGACCTTGATCGTCGCGCGCTTCACCGAGGCGACAGTACGGGCCACGGTTGCCGCGCGACACTGCCGAAAGACAAATCAGCGGACGCTCAAGGCGCGGCGCCCGTCGTCCATCATCGGATCCGAAACGCCGGGCATATAGCCTGCCCGAGCCACTGAGGTGATCTCAGCGACTTCCTGGTAGCACACGCAGCGGCCGGTAGCCGTCGCTGTCGAGCTGGGCAAGCTCGCCGTCGATGTCGACCGAGTGGGTGCCGTAGAAGTGCACGTTCTCGTGGTGCGTCGGCCAGATGTGCGCGAGGACCTCGTCGTCGACCTGGCGGTCGGCCCGACGCAGCGCGGCCACACCAAGACCGTGATACTCCGTCGACCAGCAGACGATCGCGTTTGTGGCCAAGGTCAGGCACCACATCTCCTCGGTCTGCTGCTCGTGGTGCCGACGCCGCAGCGCTCCCTCCCCGGCGTACGCGAGGGAACGGCGCAGAGCGTGCAGGTTCTCTCCCTTGTTCAGCTGCCGGGCAATGCGCCGCCGGTAGGTCTCGTCGGCCAGGTAGCGGGCGGCGTAGACGGTGCGGCGCAGCGCCCCGTACTCCTTGATCGCGCTGGTCAGCGCGTTTTGCTGTCGTTTCGACGAGCACAGCTTCCCGACGATCAGCGCCGCGGTGGCGTGCCCGCCCTGCACGCTAGCGGCCACGCGCAGCAGGTCGTCCCACGTGTCCGTGATCAAAACCAGGTTCAGCCGGCGAGTCAGCAGCGCCCCGGCGCGCGGGGAGCGGTCGAGGAAGTCGGCGCGGGGCCCGGTCCGGTACAGGGTGATCTTGCCGAGGTCGCGGATGCGCGGGGACAGCTGTTTGCCGACCAGGTCGAACAGGGCGAAGTTTGCCAGGGTAGCGCCGTGGGTGTCAGTGGCGTGCTCGAAGACCGGCAGGTCGGTGGCGTTCCCGAGCAGCCCGTCGAGCACGTAGTGCGACTCCGGCGCGGTCGCCACGATCACCTTGGTGTCGAAGGTGGAGTGCTGGTCGGAGACGTGGGTGTAGGTGGAGACGCCCTGGCCGCGGGCGAAGTACCGGGACAGGTGCCGGGCGGTGATGGACTTGCCTTTGACCGGGAACCCGCCGCAGGACTCGGCCATCGCGGACAGGCCCATGTTGGTGGCCTCCGCGATGATCACGTAGGGGTGCGGCCAAGGTAAGCCCAAAAGCCGCCATGAGTTGATCTTGGACTATCGAGGCGGCTTGGGCGCCGTACCTGCGTGACCGGGATCTGCAGCGCGAGATCGGTGACGGGCTGAACGTGGCCGAGGGTTGGAACGGCAACCAGGTGCTGTTCTACGGCAAGGGCGGCGACATCGCTACCGACCGCCGCGACGAGCAGGAGCTGTCGGTGCCTGCCTGCACGTGCTGCGGGCCGCCGTTGCCTGGGTTCGGCATCGAGGAAAGGGCGGATGCCCGCGCCGAGGCGCACATCGGTCAGACGGTGACGTCGGCTCCGGGATCCGGCACTGCCGTGGCCCAGGCCGCCATGGCCTCCAGGACGTCGCGCAGCCCCTCGCCGAGAGCGGTGAGCTCGTATTCGACGCGCGGCGGGATCTCCGCGTACATGGTGCGGGTCACGATGCCGTGCCGCTCGAACTGGCGTAGCCGGCTGGTCAGGGTGTGCGGACTGATGCCGGGCAGGGCCCCGCGCAGCTCGGTGAAGCGACGCGGGCCGTGCAGCAGCTCGCGCACGATCAGGGTGGCCCACGGCCCGTTGAGCAGCACGAGGAACCGGGCAACACCGCACTCAGGAAGACAGGAATCGGTCACACTTTGACCGTACCCCCATTAGTGCAGTTGATGTAACCGGTACACCTCGTGCACTAATGGGGTCCATGACTTACGTGATCCACGGCGCTACCGGCGCCCAGGGTGCCCCCGTCGTCGCTGCCCTCGCCGCTGCGGGCAAGCCCGTGACCGCTCTGACCCGCAACCCGGACGTCGCCGTGGCCGGCGCCCGCGTGGTGGCCGCCGGCTACTCCTCCACGCAGGCACTGACCGAGGCATACCGCGGTGCCGACGGCGTGTTCATCCACCTGCCGATCACCTCGGAAGAGCAGCGCCAGACCTACGTGCGCAACATCGTCGCCGCCGTCCGCGCGGCCCGCCCGGCCCGTGTCGTGTTCTCCACCAGCGGTATGCCGACCGGCACCGGCGGCACGGCCGACCTACTGACCAGCGGCTTGGCGGACAGCGGGGTGTCGCATGCGGTGATCGAGCCCACCCTGTACCTGGAGAACCTGCTCATGCCCTACGTCATGGACACGGTCCGCGAGCGAGGCGTACTGCCCTACCCGATCCGCGCCGACCTCCCCATCTCCTGGGCCTCCCACCTGGACATCGCCGACGCCGTCGCCGCCCTGTTCGACCGCCACGACGTGACCGGGGTGGTCTCCGTCGGTCAGTACCCGGCGATCACCGGAGCGGACCTGGCCCAGGCGTTCGGCGCCCACTTCGGCAAGAACGTCGTCTTCGAGCCGATCACCCCCGAGCAGATGCAGACCTCCATCGCGCCCGCGATCGGCGAGGGCCCCGCCGCCGACGTCGCCGGAATGTACGCGGCCATGAACACGCTTCCAGACCGCTCCATCACCCCCGAGAACTCCGCCCAGAAGCTGCTGGACATCACCCCCCGCACCACGGGTCAGTGGATGACCGACATCAGGTGCGAGTGACCGCGGCGCAGTCCACGGCCGGCCCGTCGCTCCGGTAAGGGGTCTCAGTAGTTTCCAGCGAAAAACCAACGCTAAGGACGATCTTCGATGAGGTGCTTGGATCTGTCGGATAGGCGCGACGGACGTCGCGGACGTGAAGTTCGCTCGTTGCGCCGGACGTGGCGACTCGGGATGTGTTCTCCGCAGAGGAGTTGGACCAGCTTCGGGCGTTTCCGGAGATCAACCGTGCGGAGCTGATCCGGCACTTCACGCTGACTTCGGCGGATGAGGCGTTCCTTCGGCGGTTCCGGCGGCCGTCGAACGTGTTCGGCGCGGCCGTGCAGATGTGCACGCTGCCGTGGTTGGGGTTCGTTCCGGACGAGGTGGCCGCGGTGCCGCCGGCGGCGGTGGCGCGGCTGTCGGAGCGGCTTGTGATCCCGGTGGCCGAGTTGGACGCCTATGCGCCCGTTTTTGAGACTCAAGTCGGGCATCCGGGGGCCCTGTCGTCAAGGCCACACACGAAACTAATCGACATAACTGAATTTGCTCTAGAGTCAGCTCCAGGGGGCATGCTTGCCGCCATGACGATCGAGGCGTCGCTGGTCAACGGGCCGACCATCGGACAGGTGTCGGAGATGGTGGGCCTGTCCCCGGACACATTGCGCTGGTATGAACAGATCGGATTGCTCGACACGATCCCGCGCGATGCCGCCGGACAACGCAGGTACCGGCCAGTCGACATCGACCGACTGCAGCTGTTGATCAAGATGCGGGCAACCGGCATGCCGCTTACTGAGATGCACGACTATGTGGCATTGATCCATGGCGGACCGGCCACCCGGGTCGACCGGCTCGCCTTGCTCGAAGCCCACCGCCAACGGACGTTGGAGCGCATCACTGCGCTGCAACGCGACCTGGTGGTCATCGACCGGAAAATCGACCGATACCGCACCCTCCTGGAGCAGGATCATGCGTAGAACGACCCTCGGTAACGGCAGCCCACAGGTCTCGGCCCTCGGCCTGGGCTGTATGGGCATGAGTGCACACTATGGACCCCGCCCGCCGCAGGCTCAGTCCATCCGCACCATTCACCGCGCCCTCGAACTCGGCATCGACCTCATCGACACCTCTGCTTCCTACGGCGCCGGGCACAACGAGGAGCTTGTCGCCAAAGCCATCCACGACCGGCGGGACCGGGTCTTCCTATGCACCAAGTTCGGCATCCGACGTGACCTTGGGCCCATGCGCATCGACTCCTCACCCAACTGGGCGCGTCAGTCCTGCGATGAATCCCTCCAACGCCTTGGCGTCGATCACATCGACCTGTTCTACCTGCACCGCCGAGATCCCCAGATCCCTATCGAGGACACGATGGGTGCCATGGCCGACCTGGTAGCGACGGGCAAGGTCCGCCATCTGGGGTTGTCCGAGGTCAACGCGCAAACACTGCGCCGGGCACATGCCGTCTATCCGCTCACCGCGCTGCAAACCGAGTACTCACTGCTCAGTCGTGAGGTTGAAACGGAGATCCTGCCGACGTGCCGTGAGCTGGGCATCACGCTCGTCGCCTACTCGCCCATCGGTCGCGCGCTGCTGTCCGGGCAGATCAACACTGACACCGCGTTCGGCGACGACGACCTGCGCAGCAGCAACCCTCGCTTCGGCGACGGCAACCGTGTGGCCAACCTCGCCCTTGTCGATCGGTTGCGCGCCCTCGCCGATGAGATGGGAGTCATGCCGGCCCAGCTCGCACTCGCGTGGTTGATCGCGCGAGAAACCGTGCCGATTCCCGGCACCACCTATGTCCGGCACATAGAAGCCAACGCAGCCGCCGCCGCAATCGAGCTGACATCCGAACAAATCCGAGATATTGAAGAGCTCATACCGGCCGACGCCGCCGCGGGCGAGCGCCTTTCAGCGGCCGCCGCACGCTGGATCGGCAAGTAAGAGAGGAAGCCCTGGGCCGTCGCGCTGTGCATACGCCGCAAGGCGCCCTTGTTCCAGGCCCGTGACTAACAAGATCCACGAAAACGGCGCTAGCGATGATCTTGAAAGTTGTCCGATCTTGGATCGGCCCTTGAGGGCCAACGCTCGGAGACGTCCCGTCAGGCAAGATCATCTTCGGTGGGCGGGACGGCGCCGTCCCGCAGGGGCAATAACGATCGTTTTCGCCCCGTACCCGCTGGCCGTCACACGGGCCCTGGAACCATTCTCGAAACCGGTAGCAAAACCATGGAGCAAAACCGGCATGTAGCAGAAGACTCGCAATCACCGTTTTCGCTACGGTGACGGCCTCGCCCGCACTCTGGGAGGCCACCATCAAAGATCACCTCATCCTCAATGACGACCCGACCGCCCGCGAGAACCTGATCGGGCTGGCCCGGGTATCCACCGACGCCCAGGAACTCGCGCGCCAGATTGATGGCCTCAAGACCGCCGGCTGCTCCCGGATCTACCTCGACAAGGCATCCGGTGCCAAGGGCACTACCCGGCCCGGCCTGACCGCCGCCCTCGATCACATGCGCCGCGGCGACACCCTCGTCGTGCTCGACCTGACCCGGCTGGGCCGCGACACCCGCGAACTCCTCGCCATCGTCGAAGACGACCTACACGCCAACGGCCGCCACTTCCGCACCCTCGACGGCATCGTGCTCGACACCAGCGACGACATGTCCGGCGAACTAATCTTCACCGTGTTCGCTGCCATCGCGAAGTTCCAGCGCCAGCAGATCGTCAAAGGCACCCGCGAAGGCCTCGCCGCCGCTCGCGCCCGAGGCCGTGTTGGCGGCCGCCCCCGCGCGTTGACCGCCGAGCAGATCACCGACGCCCGCATCCTGCTCGGTGCCGGGCAAACCCAGTCGGCGGTCGCGGCCAAGCTTCGGGTCTCGCGCTGGACCCTCAGACGCGCCCTCGACACCGCGCTGCGCTGATCTGCGCCGCCCGGCAGACAACCTTTGACAGCAGCGAGAATGCGCCCGGATCGAGGCAGGATGCATGGGGGCACCGAGGGTCCAGCTGGGCTACGGGCGCCGGCTGCTGCGGTGCTCGCGGTCGGCGCTGCGGGAACGTGCCTGTGCTACCAGTCGCGTCACCTCGGCCGCGGTGGCTGGGCCTGGGTTGACCACGCTCGCCCAGCCCTGCACGGCGTAGGCCGGATGTGGCATCAGTCGGTCTGTCTCCGCGAAGTCGAGCTTGTCGCTGTGTGCGGCGAATTCCTCCGGGCCGTAGCCGAACAGGTTTCGGAACTCGGCGCGCCCCACCTCGATGTTGAGCCGGTACCGTCCAGGCTCGGACAGGCGGGACTGCTCGTCGAAGTCTGGGACGTCGTGCAGGACGATCGTGGCGAAGGGCCGCATCCGATCTTCTCCGGCGAAGAAGAACCGGTCGCCCCAGGTGTAGGGCGGCATGTCGGAACCCGGCTCGATCCAGGTCTCGGTCACCCCAGGAAGGCCGGCGATCCGGGCTGCGTCGGCCGCGCCGGGCGCGGAGCCGATGTGCAGGATCGCGTCGCAGGTCTCGATCGTGGCTGTGTCCAGCGGGAAGTACCCGAGCAGGTCCGCCACGCGTTCGCGCAGATCGCTGCCGGACGGAGGTGGAAAAATCCCGGTCTCCGGGCCGAGGCGCTCCTCGTAGGTGCCTGGCTCCGGCTGCCCAAGGCCGACCGGCCCGCTCGCCCCGAGACTGCCGGCCACGTACATGTACTTGTCCCCGAGCAGCGGCGACACGATCGAGCCGGCGCCGTTCCACTGTGCGGCCAAATCTTGGCCCTCCCAGTGGGTGTCCCACAGGCTGGGGTGCCGTTGCAGGTGGGCGTTGTTGGCGGACACCAGGGTCGGCCCGCGGTCACGCTCGTGGGCGAGGATGTCGAGCAGGTTCTGCGCCATCAGCGCGTCCCGCACCGCGAGCAGGCGGCCGAGCCGCTGCGACTGGGTGCCCGGTTCGGCCATCGCGGCATGGTAGGCGAGCAGGCCGATGGCCGTGGTGGCGAGCACCCTGGCTCGGTTCCAGGACTGAGTGGAGGTGTCCCTGGTGAGGCGGGGTGCGTCGGCGTACAGCTGCGTGCGGAAATCCTCGGCGAGGCCGCGCAGGGCGGCAGCCTCCGGTGACCGGCCGGGAGATCGCGTCGCGTCGTACATGATTTCCTGGGCGGTCCAGCGGCCCTCGTCGCCGACCAGGCGGTCCAGGTCGGGCGCTGGTACGCCGAGGTATTCGCGCAGCTCACGCAGGATTGGGCCAGGGCTCGGCGCGCCGGCGATCTCGGTGGGAGCGTCGAAACCGTGGAAGGCGATGCGCTCGCCGGGCGGCAGCTTCTCGTTGTGGGCGCGCAGCCAGTCGATCAGTTCGCGGGTGGCCGGGTGTGTGCCCCAGCCGTGACTGATGCCGGTGGTCAGGTCCACGTCATCGCGGCGGCCTTGCACGTAGTCGTCGACGGCGAGGCCGGCCGCCCGGTCCGACTCGATCGCGATTGACCGGAAGCCGTGCCCGGCGAGTGTCTCGAGGATCCGGTTGCGCAGGCGGGGGAACGCCGGCTCGCCGTGGTAGGGCTCGCCGATCGCGAGCAGGTGGGGCCGGCGTGCGGCGATGAGGGACTGCAACTCGGTGTCGAAAGCCATGACCTCAACCGTATCGTTGAACCAGCGGTTGAAACTTTGGCTGAATTGACGTGGAGCATATCCCGGTGAAGTTTAAAAATGGGGTGTACCGGCCGGTGGATTTGGCGCGGGCACATGGGCTGTCCGCGCAGGCGGTCCGCAACTACGAGCAGGCCGGGGTGATCCCGCCGGCCGCGCGGACGGTGAGCGGTTACCGGGTCTACACCGACGACCATGGGGGCGCGCTGGCCGCTTACGTCGCGCTTGTCCCGGGGTACGGGTACCCCGCGGCCGGTGAGATCATGAGGTCGGTTCTCCGCGGCGACCTCCCGACGGCCTTGGCCGTGATCGATACCGCCCATGTGCAGCTTCAACGCGACCGGGAGACCGTGGACCGGGTCGCTTCGGCGGCTGTCGTGCTGGCGTCCTGCACGCCGACCGCGCCAGGTCCGGACGGGCCTGTTTCGGTCGGTGTCCTCGCCCACCGGCTCGGTGTCACCCCGGCCACCCTGCGCAAATGGGAACGCGCCGGCGTCCTGGCCCCGGCCCGGTCTCGGACCGCACGGTCCTACTCACCCGATGACGTGCGCGACGCCGAACTCGCCCATCTGCTGCGCCGCGGCGGCTACCTGCTGGAGCACATCGCGACTGTGATCGAGCAGGTTCACGCCGCCGGTGGGCCCGGCCCACTGGCCGCCTCGATCGACCAGTGGCGGGAACGGCTCACAGCCCGCGGCCGGGCGATGCTCACCGGATCCGCCCGCCTCGCGGACTACCTGTCCTTCCTGGAGCGGACGTCCCGCGACGCTTCCGCCTCATCCGATACGTAGAGGAGTTCGACACGCTACGCGGGTGGTGCCCGGTCGGGGGTTGCGCAGCGGACGGCCCCAGGACGGACACGGCCGAGGGCACGTCCGGACAGGACGGCGCAGATCACCCTCGGGCCCGACGCCCGCATCCTCGACAACACCTGCGCCGTGGTGGGGTGGATCGCGTAGCCCCCAAGCGCTGGGCCTTCATCCGCGCTCACTCCTCGTCGGGGTCGGCGTTGTCTGGGTCCCGCAGCGGTCGTCGCCCGATACCTTCGGCCAGCAGGAGCGGTTGGAACGAGTAGTGGCCGTGCACGTTGATGTGGGCGTACCAGTAGGGGTGGATGCGCAGCACGTCCTCGTCGAGCACCGGGTAGCCAGATTCGCGCAGCGTGGCCAGGATGCGGTCCAGATAGACGGTGTTCCATAGAGCGACGCAGTTGACGACGAGGCCGAGCGCGCCGAGCTGATCCTCCATCCCCGCGTGGTACTTCTCGCGTAGTTCGCCGCGACGACCGTGGCAGATGTACTTGGCCAGCCGATGGCGCTCCTCCTGCAGGTTGCGCATCCGCTTGATGTCGCGCCGGTACTGCTCCCGGTCAACGTAGGACAGGACGTGCAGCGTCTTGAAGATCCGGCCGAAGTGGGCCAGCGCGTCGCCGAGCTGGGTGGGATTGCCGCCGCGTTGCAGGATGCGCATCACCTCCGACGCGGCCACCTCCCCCGCGTGCACGGACGCGGCGATGCGCAGGATGTCGGACCAGTGGCGTTTGATCTTCTCCAGGTCGATCAGGTTCCGTGACGCGGTGTCGAGTGGCCCGTAGTCGGGCGCGCGGGCGGTGCGCCACAGCCGCTGGTCGGGCAGGCCCGCCAGTTCCGGCCGGTAGTCCACGCCCAGCAGCTTGAGCAGCCCGAACACCATGTCGGAGTACGAGCCGGTATCGGAAATGAACACCTCTGGCCGGGCTCCGCCGTCACGGCGGTACATGAGATCGATCGCGTACAGCGAGTCGCGGGGCGTTCCCGACAACACGATCCCCGCGGTCCCCACACCCTGATCGTTGATCATATTGAGCCAGGTCACGCCCTTCTTGCGGCCGAAGTACTTCGGGTTCGGGCGTGCGTCGATGCTGCGTACCGGGACCACGAACCGGGTGCCGTCCACCGCGGCCACCAGGCCACCGCCCCACAGCGTCGCGGTGGGGATGCCGGCCTGGCCCCAGATCAGCGGCACGTTGGCGGCGGCATGGCATTCGGGTCGCACGTAGTTCTGGTACACGTGGTTGATCCGTGAGCGGGTCAGTGCCTCCACGCCTGGGGAGACCACCGGAGCCCAGCCGACGTTGAGGGCCTGTGCGGTCAGTACCGCCGCGAGGCTGGGGGCCATGTCGCCGGAGATCGGGCCACCGCGGGAGATGTGGGTGTAGGAGGCAATGAACTCGGGATGCCAGGACATGACTTCCTGCACGACGTCGCCGATGTCGGCCTTGGGCATCATCTTGCGAGCGGTGTTGCGCAGGTCCTTCAACGACGCCGGTTCCGCGATGGCCTCCAGCGCGGCGGCGTGCAGCCTGCCGTCCTTGTCCACGTTGATGTCGCCGGCCTGCGCCCGGGCCGCCATGTACTGCCAGGTGGCACCCAGCTCGGCGGACCACCCGGCCAGCAGCTCATCGGGGTGCTCGGGCAGCTGCATCGAGTCGAGCAGTTCCTCACGCCGCGCCTGCCACACCTGCCCGGACAGCAGTTGGGCGCGCGGGTCCGCCCACCGTGACGACGCTGCGGCGAAGATGTCGCGGCGCTTGAGCCGCTGGTAGAACTGCTCCAGCACGCAGAACACGTAACTGTTGCGGTCCACCGTGCCCTCGGGGCGAGGGTCCTTGAACACCAGGGGACGCCATCCCGCGGGCACCACATCCACCTCGACCTTGTGGGCGTCCAGACATCCCGGCGGCACCCGTTTGGTCGGGTTGGCGTCGACCAAGTCCGGCAGCGACTGAAACGCGATCAGGATCTTCGCCGAGTCGGCGGTCGCGCCGAACTCCACCGTCTCCACCAGCAGCCGCAAGAACTTCTTGACCAGTGGATACCGTTGGGTCAGCGCGGCGCGCCACTCGCCGTCCGGGTCGGCGTCCGGCGGCAACACCAGGCCGCTGATGTTGGCCACCGACGCGCGAAGTTCCGAGCGCGACACCACGTTCTCGATCGCGTCCCACACCACGTCGAGCGTGATGTTCTCGCCCCACTCCACGGCCTCCAGCAGCACCTCTACCGCCGCTGCCAGCTTGCCCGCGTCCCGGCTCAGCCGTGGATAGCGGCGCAGCTTCTCCGTCTTGGACGCCCGCTCCGCCCGGGCCAGCAGCTCACTGGTGACGATCAGGTCGAACAGTTCCAGCGCGTCATCGGTCGCCTTCGCCTCCAGGTACACGATTGCCGACAGCAGCGTGGCCAGCTGGTACTCGTACGGACGGCGTCGGCGCAGCGCGGTCGCGTTGCGCATCATGCCGTCGCGGGCCAGCTCCCGCAGCCGCCGCTGCGGGACCACGGTCACATCCACACCGCCCACGCCTGCACCGACAACCTCACCGACCCGCCGCAGTGCCTTGATCAACCCGGTCACCGTTTGCTCGATCGGCCGGCGTCGCAGGATCTCCAGCGCGGACTTGTTCGTCTTCGGGTCCACGTCCAGCAAGCTCAGTAGGAACGTGGCCTGCCGCCCGTTGATCTGACTGACCAGCTCATGCCGCAACCGGGCCTCGGCGGCAGACCGGGTACCGCTGACGTCCTGCATCAGTCGGGCCAGCCCCGGGAGCTCGACCTGGCGCTGCCGTAGCCAGCCGATCGCCCCGTAGAACAACTGCGCACTCGTCTCGCCGGTGTTCCAGCAGCGCCGCTCCAGCCACAGCGCCAGCTCAGCCGAGCCCTCTCCATAGCCCCGCCAGCCGGCCCGCTGGCGAATCTCGCGCTGATGCTCCCACTTGGTGTTCACCCGTTGCGAGTACGCCTTCACGCACGACGGGTCGGCGATACCGAGCTGGGCGGCCACGTCGTCCAGCACCACCGCAGGCACGTCGAGAGGGTCGTCCAGGAACTTGCCCAGATACCGAAGCGTGGTCAACTGGAGCATGAAGCCCAGCCGGTTGGCGTCCCCACGCTTGTCCGCGATCAGGTTCCGGTCCTCGTCGTCAAGTACGAAGAACTGATCCAGCTCATCAACGGTCGGTGGACGGGCGTAGCAGCCGTACGCGGCCAACTGCTCGCCGGTGAGGAAATCCTCGGCGTCTTCACCGGGTTCCCCAGACTCATCGGCCAACTGCCCGGATAGCTCGCCATCATCGGCAGGATCGTTGCCCGCCAACGGACTCTCCTCGTGATCGACCATGGTCGATCAAACTACGCAATCCCATCCAGGATCACGCACCGCTGTCAAGATCATCGCTAGCGCCTTTTTCGTGGATCTTGTTAGTCACGGGCCTGATCGGCGCGGCCCCGCCAACCCCGGAGACTCTGATGTGCTGATGTCCTACCCGGCGGGCAGGATGGGCGCGGGAGGTGCAGATGAGCGACATCGCGGACGTTCCGCCCGCCGTTGTGGGCCGGCTCCGGGTGATCTGCGGGGAGCTGCCCGAGGCGTACGAGGAGCCGGCGTGGATCGGCCTGCGGTGGCGGATTCGCCGGCGGACGTTCCTGCACGTCTACACCACCGACGGGAGGCGGTCGGCGTACATCGATACGGACGATCCGACCATCCTGATGACCTTCCGGGCGCCGCCCGGGGAGTTGGCCGCGCTGGCGCATGTCGGCCCTCCGTTCTTCCGGGCCGACTGGGGTGTGAATGTCGTGGGAATGGTGCTGGACGACGAGACGGACTGGGTCGAGGTTGCCGAGCTGGTGACGGACAGCTATCGAGTGCAGGCGCCCCGCCGCCTCGCGTTCCGGCTGAAGGCAGGTGGATGAACCGCCGGCTACCTCCCCACGTTTCCGCTTATCCAGGTTCGGTGCTGAGAAACATTCGTATTCACGGTGGGATAGGTCGGGTTGCCGCACTGGCCAGAGATATTTCAGGAGACGATTCCGATGACGACATCACCCAGTGCCGCATGCTCCGGCCGTCTGGCCGGATGCGGGTGCAGTTCATTCCGGGCGTGATCGGCTTCACGAACTGGTAGATGGCTTCGCAGGTCCACCGCGGCGTGACATCGAGGAAGACCTCGCGTCGTTCGTTGGGGAAGCTGCCCGCATTGCTGGTCTTTCCGTAGCTGGTCTTTCCGTAGCTGGTCGTGACTACCTCGCCGGTCGGCACCGCGCCCTGGCTGGGCAGTGCGGGTGCGATGAGGGGCTCCGACAGCAAGATGGGCTGGTCCAGCGCAGGATCGCGAGATCGCCGTCCATTGCCGGGACGCGCCTTCACTCGGTTCGGGCACCGGCCTCGAGCACGGTGAGGTCGCGCACCGCGTACCGGTGATGCTCGGCCTCTTCCTTGCACACCACCGTGAGGCAGCGGCGCACAACGTACTCCCGGTCCGGATATGGGTCGGCCGGCTTGCGACCACATACCCGGTCGAGCTCGGCCTCGGTGAGCTCGACGACTACCCGGCGTATCGTGGCCATGCGGGCGAGCCGCGGCGCGAGTACCTCGTCGAGCGTCGGGGTGGCATCGAGGGTGAGCCCGAGCTTCGCCGATGCTTCGGCCGGCATCCCGCCGCCAGGAAGGCCCAACGGGTGGTACGGCGCGTCCTCCTCGAGCACGGCGTTGCCGATCCAGGCATCGCTGGCCATCAGCAGATGCCGCTGCGTCTCGACGAACGACCACTCGCCGTCGACCTGCTCGTGCAGCTTCGCCTCGGGTAGGCGCCTGGCGCGGTCGAGCGTCTCCTCCCATTGCTTCTCGATGGCATCCCAAGCGGCCCGGTATTCGGCGGCGGACGTGGCCTCACGGGCCAGCACCCGGTTGGGATGCAGCCGGTCGAGCTCGGCCTCGACGTAGGCGGTCACGTCGACGTCGTTGACAACGACACGCTCGAAGCCGCCACCGAGGGAGACGTTGCCCCCATAGCAGTCCACGATCTTCAGGCCGGTGACGTCGCAATCGCGAATCTCGAGGCCGGAGAGGTCGCACAGGTGGATGCGGGCACCACGGAACTGGTCACCTTGGGTGTACTCAGCGGGCATCGGGACAGTTTCCCGTATCCGTCCCGCCCGCGCCAGTGAATGGCGGCACCTGGCAGCAGCGCACCGAAGTACTCTGGTCCAACCGTCCACTCCGGGCCACCGTCGAGAACGACGCAACCGCTTCCCTTTCCAGCCGATGGCCGCCGCGAAACCCGACGGTCCTTCTTGAACCGGGCACTTCACCGGGCGGGGCTTGCGGCGCTCACCCGGGTTCGGAACCCAAGCACGCGGCCATCCGATGTTCTTGGCCGGATTATTGGATTGGCATTACCGGTAATCCGTTAATCCAAAAACGGACATTTGGGTAGAGTGAGCGCACGCACCATAATGACGACTATGAAGCGTAAGGATTTACGCTGGTGTCGCCCGGCTCTTCCAGCGGCTCTGTGCGGCCGCCATGCCCTCCGGCGTTTGCGACAGCCGCCGTTGCTCCGCCTGACGTTCCCGCCACCGGCGCTGCGCGTCGGCGTTGCATGCCCGGCACTGCCGCCGGTACCGCCCCGTCGCCGGATCCACCTCCCGTGGGTGCCCGCTGCGGCACGTGTCCGCCTGGGTGCGCGAGCGGCAATTCTCCGCGTGCGTGGTCAGGCGTAGGTGGGTCGGCTCGATGCAGTCCTTGACGCCGCAGGTGTGGTCGACCTCCAGCCCTGGCTCCAGCGGCCCGACGAAGACGGCGTAGGCCGCGATGTGTGCCCACGCCCGCCCGGCGAGCTTCTGGTACACGCCGCGCTGCGAGCCGTACCCGCGCACGATCAGGCAGCCGCCTGGCCCGGACTCGGCGCGGGAAAGCAGGTACGCGGCCAGGGTCTCGGGGGTGAAGTGCCGGGACAGCCCGGTCACGCCAGCAAGTACGCTCACGCCTGACATGATGCAAGCCGTGTCCGACACCCACCCCACTCATCTGCTGTTCGACTTCTTCGGCACGCTCGTGCACTACTCCGAGAGCCGCACCGAGCAGGGCTATCACGCCTCGCACGCTCTGCTGCGGCGGTTCGGCGCCGACCTGACGTACGCCGAATTCCTCACCGACTGGGCGGCGCTGTGCGCCGACTTCGACCGGCGCAGCGACGTCGACGACCACGAGTTCTCCATGGTGGACGTCGGCACCGAGTTCCTCGCCGCGGCGCTCGGCACCACTCCGGCACGCGCCGACGTCGAGGCGTTCGTCGAGGCGTACGTGCGGGAGTGGAACACCGGTGTGCGCTACCCGGAGGGCATCGCCGACCTGATCCGGGGCCTGGCCGCCCGCTACCGCCTCGCCGTCGTCACGAACACCCACCACCCGCCGCTGGTGCCCGGCCACCTGGCGGCCATGGGCATCCGAGACTGCTTCGAGGTGGTGATCACGTCGGTGGAGGTGGGGTGGCGCAAGCCGCACCCGACCATTTACGCCACCGCGCTGTCCGCGCTGGGCGTCACGGCTGCTGCCGCCGCCTTCGTCGGCGACACCTACGCCGCCGACTTCGAAGGCCCGCGGCGGGCGGGCATGACCGCGTTCCTCATCGACCCGCGCGGCATTCACCGGGTACCGGAGGAGCACCGGCTCGGTTCCGTCTTCGATCTGCCCATACGCTGTACGAAGTGACGACTCAATCCACCGACCAGGGCTGGCACAGCGGAACCGGTGACCCGGCCCGCACCGTCGAGCTGCTGTGGGGCCTGCGAGAGCCGAGCCGCCGCGGGCCGAAGCAGCGGCTGACAGTACCCCAAATCGCCGAGGCGGCGATCGCGCTCGCCGACGGCGAGGGACTGGCGGCGTTGTCCATGCGCCGGGTCGCGGAGCGGCTCGGGGTCACCGCGATGTCCCTCTACACCTACGTGCCGAGCAAGGCCGAGCTGGTCGACGTCATGCTCGACACGGTGCTCGGCGAGCTGCCGAGCACCGTGGTGCCGGGCGGCTGGCGTGCCCGCCTGGAGCGGGTGGCGCGCGACAAGTGGGACCTGTACCTGCGGCATCCGTGGCTGCTGCAGGTGGCGACGAGCCGGCCGCCGATGGGGCCCAACCTGATGGCCAGGTACGAGTACGAGCTGGGCGCGGTCGAGGGCACCGGCCTACCCGACGTGGCGATGGACCTGGTGGTGACCCTGGTCGGCGACTACGTGCACGGCGCGGCCCGGGCGGCGGTGGCGGCCGCCCAGATCCAGCAGCGCTCCGGTATGAGCGACGCCCAGTGGTGGGAGGGGTACGCGCCGCTGCTGGCCCAGGTGCTCGACGCGGACAAGTACCCGGTGGCGTCGCGGGTGGGCACCGCGGCCGGTGAGGCGTTCGACGCACCGAGCGACCCCGAGCGGGCGTTCGAGTTCGGCCTGGAACGGGTCCTGGACGGCGTCGAGGCGCTGATCACTGGCTCCTGACCAACCAGAGCTGTCGGGAGCAGCTGCCCGGAAGGGGGTAACGGTGTTCGGCGGGGTGTCGCTGAACAGCCGTTTGCCCGCGCTGAGCAGGACGGGGAAGACCAGCAGGTGGTAGCGGTCGATCAGGCGGGCATCGGCCAGGTTGCGGTTCAGGGTGGCACTGCCGTGGATGATGATCGGCCCGCCCTCGGCCGCGTCACTCGGCCGGTGGGAGCGGGATCGACGTCCAGGTGCGGCCGTCGTCGGTCAGGTACGCGCTCTGCGTCGCGTGGTCGATTGTCCAGAGCCGTCCGGACGCCGACCCGGCGGTGCCGTCGCC
Organism: Micromonospora sp. CPCC 206061; assembly: GCF_036906915.1. Classification (NCBI taxonomy): domain Bacteria; kingdom Bacillati; phylum Actinomycetota; class Actinomycetes; order Micromonosporales; family Micromonosporaceae; genus Micromonospora; species Micromonospora sp. CPCC 206061. The sequence goes on along the minus strand of NZ_JBAKHX010000028.1, from coordinate 22,692 downwards.
GGGCGCTGTCGTGTCGCGGGCGAAGTGCCGGCCGCCGTCGGAGCTGATCCACACCCCATCCGAGTCGCCCACGACGACCGTGCCGTCCGCGGCGACCGTCCGACCCGGGGGGTAGTGCGGCGACGATGTCGGCGAGGCGGGGCATCAGATGGCGCCACATGTTCGGCCTTCGGGGAATCGGCGCAGGAGCAGAGCGAGCAAAGAGGGTAGTGCGGTCAGTAGCGTTTGTTCAGGTACTGCAGGGTGAGGCGGGCGATGTTGTCGTCGCCGTGCCCCGCGTCGATGACGGCCTGGGCGAGGGGGCGGACGGCTCCGAGCGGCCCGGGGTCCATGCCGCGGCTCTGGGCGGCGTGGATGATGTGGTCCATCGTGGCCACATTCGAGACGATGCTGGAGCCGTCGGCGGGAAACTCGCCGCGGCTGAGCTTGCCCGCCATGTCGGTGACGGATTCGGGCACAAGGCCGATGATGCCCTGGGCGAACGGCGCGAAGTCCGCGGCGTCAATGTCCTCGGCCTTGGCCATGGCGAAGGCGTGGGCGAGACCTGACATCGAGGTCCAGAAGATGTTGAGCAGCGCCAGGTCGAAGCCCGCGGCACGGCCGGGGTCGGCGCCGAGGTGGGTGTGCGAGCCGCCGAGCGCGGCCAGTGTCTCGGCGTGAGCACGGTACGGCTCCTCGGGGCCGCTGTAGAGCACGACGGCCGAGGGGGTGCCGATGGTGAAGGTGGGCGACATGATCGCGCCGTCGACGTATTCGATGCCGTGCTCGGCCGCCCAGGCGGCGGCGGCGCGTGAGCGGGCGGGAGTGTCGGCTGTCAGGTTGATCAGCGTGCGGCCCTTCAACGCGTCCGCGATCGGCAGGAGGATCGCGTCCGAGGCGTCGTAGTCGAGCACGGCGACGATCACCAGTGGGCTGGCGGCGACCGCCTCAGCCGGGGAGGCGGCCAGGACGGCCCCCTTGGCGACGATCGCGTCTGCCTTGGCCGCGGTGCGGTTCCAGACCGTCGTGGGGTGGCCGGACGTCAGAAAGGCGGCTGCGAGCGCCTCCCCCATGGGGCCGAGGCCGATGACGGTGACGGGGGTCTTGTGCGTCATTTGATTCCTTTCGTCGTTCGATGGCTCCACGGTGCCCGGGAGCGCTGTCGGCCGGCCGTCGGTCGGCTGTCGCTCCGTTGTCGGCCCGTTAGGCTGCGCGTATGCGTTTTGGGGTGCTCGGGCCGCTTTCTGTGTGGACGGAGGACGACCAACCCGTCCGGGTCCCCGAGGCGAAGGTCCGGCTGCTCCTGGCGGATCTGCTCGTCAACCGCGGCCGTCCGGTCTCGGCCGACCGGCTCATCGAGGACCTGTGGGGCGAGCGGCTTCCTGCCGATCCCGCCGGAGCACTGCAGATGAAGGTGTCGCGCCTGCGGCGTGCTCTGGGCGACGCGGAGTCCGTCGCGTTCGGGCTTTCCGGGTATCTGCTGCGGGTCGGGACCGACGAGGTGGACGCGGACCGGTTCGAGGCGCGGGTGAGGCGCGCTTTCGGGCTGACCCGCGCCGAGGAGCGGGCGCGCGAGCTGAGCGATGCGCTGGGTCTGTGGCGGGGACCGGCGTTCGCCGGATTCGACGACGAGCGGTTCGCCCTCCCCGAGATCCGGCGGTTGGAGGAGCTGCGGCTGGTCGCGTTGGAGGAACTGGCCGAGGCACGGCTCGAGCTGGGCGAGCACGAGCTCGTGGCGGGTGAGCTGACCGGCCTGGTCGCGGAGCATCCGCTGCGGGAGCGGCTTCGCGCCGCGCACATCACCGCCCTGTACGGCTCCGGCCGGCAGGGCGAAGCCCTGGAGAGCTACGGCGACGTGCGCCTGCGGCTCAGCGACGAGCTGGGCATCGATCCCAGCCCGGAACTCCAGGCTGTGCACACGGCTGTCCTCCGGCAGGATCCCGCGTTGCGGGCGACGCGCAGCGCTCCCGCGATCCGCGGCAACCTCCCGGCCCGGCTCACGGGGTTGATCGGCCGGGAGGGCGCGGTCGCCCAGATCGGCGGGCTGCTGGGCACCGGACGGATGGTCACGCTCACCGGGCCTGGCGGGGTCGGCAAGACACGACTGGCGATCGAGGCGGCCGGATCCCGGGCGGAGCGGTTCCCGGACGGGGTGTGGCTGGTGGAGCTGGCCGGATTGCCGCCCGGCTGCGGGGCTGAGGACGTCGCCGACGCGGTGGCGGCGGCCGTGGGGGTGCGGCAGGACGGCGCGCGCCAGGGTTCGGCCGTACCCGAGTCCGGCGGGGGATGGCTGGCGGCCGCGCTGCGCGACAGGCGGCTGCTGCTCGTGTTGGACAACTGCGAGCACGTGGTTGAGGCCGCGGCTGAAGTGGCGGCGGGTCTCCTGCGGGCGGTGCCCGGTCTGCATGTGCTGGCGACCAGCCAGGACCGGCTGGCGATCGCCGGTGAGCTGCTGTGGACCGTTCCGCCACTCGACGAAAACGCGGCGTTGCGGTTGTTCGCCGAGCGAGCGGCGGCGGCGGAGCCGGGGTTCGCGGTGTCCGAGGAGAACCGGGCGTCGGTGGAGTCGATCTGCCGTCGGCTGGACGGGATTCCGCTCGCGCTGGAGCTGGCCGCCACGCGGGTCCGGTCGATGGACGTGGCCGAGCTCGCCGAGCGCTTGGACGACCGCTTCCGTCTGCTGTCCTCGGGCAGGCGGGACGCCCCGGCTCGGCAGCGGACGCTCCGCGCGATGATCGAGTGGAGCTGGGAGCCGCTGGCCGATGCCGAACGAGTAGTGTTGCGGCGGCTGGCGGTACACGCCGACGGCTGCACGCTTCACGCGGCCGAGGAGCTCTGCGCCGGCGACGGCGTGGACTCCGCCGACGTCCTGGACCTGCTGGGACGTCTGGTCGACCGGTCGCTGGTGGTGCACCAGACGGGGCGCTACCGGCTGCTGGAGTCGGTCGCGGCCTACTGCGCCGAGCAGATGAGCCGGGCCGGCGAGCTGGAGCGCATGCGTGACCGGCACCTCGCTTACCATCTCGGCCTCGCCGAGCGCGCCGACCTTCGAGGCCGTGACCAGCGGTCCTGGCTGGACAGGCTGGACGCCGAGTCGGGCAGCCTGCGCGCCGCGCTCCAGTACGCGGGCGGTTCGAGGAGCGGCCTGCGGCTGGCGAACGCCCTCGTCTGGTACTGGTTCCTGCGCGGGCGTCTCGGTGAGGCGCGGCGCTCGCTCGCCCTCGCGCTCTCCCGTGCGCACGACGACGATCCGGTCGCGATCGAGGCGACGGCATGGCAGGCCGGTTTCGGGATGCTGCTCGGCGAGGACGTCGATCCGGCGGGACGCTCCCGTGAGGTGCTGGCACGGTTCGACGCCCACGGAGTGCGTGCCGTGCGGGCGAAATGGTTCATGGCGTTCACGCAGTTCGGCCACGGGGACCAGGACGCCCTTGAGGAACGGCTGCTGGGCGTGCTGGCGGAGTCCCGTGCGGAGGACGACTCTTGGTGCGTGGCGGCGGCGCTGGTCACGCTGGCCACGCCCGCGCTGCTCCGCAGTGACATCGCGGCGGCCCGGCGGGCCGGGACGCAGAGTCTGGCGCTGTTCGAGGAGATCGGGGACCGCTGGGGCCAGTTGCGAAGCATCGACGTGCTGGGCGATCTGGCCGAGATCACCGGCGACTACGCGGAGTCCGCGCGGCTGCGGCGGGCCGGGCTGAGCGGCGCCGAAGAGCTCGGGCTCTGGCCGGAGGTCTCCTCCTGGCTGGCGACCCTGGGCCGCCTGGCACTGCTGGCCGGGGATCTCGACGAGGCCAACGAGCTGCACGAGCGGGCGCGGAAGATCGCGGCTGAGCGGTCCAGCAGGCAGGAGGAGCAGTTCGCCGAGATCGGCCTGGCCCTCGCGGCGCGGCGGCAGGGCCGGCTCGACGACGCCGAACGGCACCTGCGCCGTTGGTTGGAGTGGAACCGCAGCAGGGAGGGCGAGCCGGGCGTGGCGCTGATCCTCGCCGAGCTCGGCTTCGTAGCGGAGCTGCGCAGCGACGCCGAGGCCGCGCTCGCCCTGCACCTTGAAGGGGAGGCCTCCGCGCGGGCCATGGGCGATCCCCGGGCGATCGCGCTCGCCCTGGAGGGTCTGGCGGGTGCCCACGCCCTGGCCGGGCGGCACGAACAAGCCGCCGTCCTGTTGGGGACGGCGGCTTCGCTCCGCGAGTCGGTGGGTGCGCCACTGCCTTCGGGCGAACGGGGCGATGTCGACCGCATCGCTGCCACGGCCCGTTCGGCGCTAGGAGAGCGGAGGTTCGCAGTGGTTTTCGACACCGGCCGTAACTAGTAGGAGTGTCTGAGCACCGTCCACAACTCACGCCGGGCGCTGGGACGGCGCCAGGCCAAGACGCGGGAGGCGTCAGACCGTCGCCTGTTCCCGGGGTCCACTCCTGGTCGGCCCAGGCTGGGTCGAGGGGGGTGTGGGCGATGTGGTTGGTGTAGTTGGACAGGGTCTTCATGCCGACGCCGAGGACGATGTCCAGGACGTGGCGGCGAGTGCGGCCGGCGGCCAGGAATGCCTCGATCTCGGCCTTGGCCACGGCTCGGGACTCGGATCCGCGACCAGAACAAACGGCCCTATGGGGGGCTGATGACGGAGAGCATGCGGGCCAGCTTCCATGGCCGAGGTCCCCAAGCGGCGAGCTTTCCACCGAGAAGCGGTTTGGCTATGCCTCGCCGGCCGATGAACACCAGCATGAGAGCTGCGGGGTCGGCGGACAGGTGGGCGTCGACGTCGCGTGCGCTCCCCGAGTCGAGCGTCAGCGAACCGCGGTCGAAGACCATCAACGTGCGTCCGCCTCCACGCAGGCGCACATCGAAGCGAGCTCGAAAGGATCCGGCCTTGTCCTGGTTCACCAAGGCCGTGGGCGGCAGCGCCGCGATGAGCGGCAGCACGCCGCCCTCGACCGCGAGCAGAGCGTGGTGGCGCTGGATCGGCCACGAGCGCCCGGTGGCTGTGGCGATGTCATGGCCATGGATCAGGCATTCTTCGAGCAGGTGACACGCCACCGCCGACGGCGGCAGGCGGGCGCCTTGCAGCCAGGCGGCCGTGGCCGCTCGCGAACGCGAGGCGATGTCGTCGAACTCGCTGGCAAGCGCGGCGATACGATCCGCGAGCACCGAGGGGGCTCGTTCGCCGTCCTCAGCCAGCATCTTCGCGTTGACCTCGGCCATGCCGGCCGTCGTCACCGTGGCGTCCGGGACCGGTCGCGCGGCGACGGCGTCGGCGTCGAAGCGGAAGACATGAGCCAGGTGAGCGGCGACATCGCCCACCGTCCACGTACCGACCGATACGGCGTGCGGGTCGGGGACGCTCCGCACCAGTGCGACCAGGCGGGGAACAACCTCCCGCAATGCCACGCGAGCCCGCGCCATGGTGTCGGGTCCACCGCCATACGCCGCGGCCGGGGCCATGTCAGCACCTCCCTGGATTTCGGAGCCGGAGTCTCGCCTGAGTAGAGGTCCGTCATCGAGCCTCCTGCGTTAGCCATGACCACACTCACCGATGATGTGCTGGATATTGTCAGGCGCACTTGAGAATGTAAAGTGCTCTCCATGAGTCGGAGTTACGGCCAGTACTGCGGTCTCGCCCGGGCGCTCGATGTCGTGGGCGACCGGTGGAATCTGCTCATCGTCCGCCAGCTCCTCATCGCCCCCGCCCGCTACCGCGAGCTGCTCGACGGGCTGCCCGGCGTGGCCACCAATCTGCTCACCGACCGTCTGCGCGACCTTCAGGCCGCCGGCGTGGTCGATCGGCGGCTGGCCGAGGAGGCCGGCGCCATCGTGTACGCGCTCACCCCCTGGGGCGCCGAGCTGCGGGAGCCGATTGAGGGCCTTATCCGCTGGTCCACGCCGCTCATGGCGCGCGGGCCGGGCGGCGACCGCTTCCACGCCGACTGGCTCATCGTCGGCCTCCGCGCCTTGCTCACCGGCAGGGCGGCAGCACCCCAGGAGTCGAGGGTGGCAATCGCGGTCGACGGCCGGCTGCTCCAGGTGCGGGCGACGGGCTCGGGCATCGAGGTGACCCTGCACGATGGCGGCGATCTCGACGCCGTCGTGCGCGCTGACGCCTCGATCGTTCTCGGGCTGGCCGCGGGCGTGCTCACCCTTGACGATGCCCGTGGGCTCATCGACGTCGAAGGCGATGAAGCTGCCGTGCGAGTCCTTTTCAAGCAAGGCGGCCGGAATGCGGCGTTATAGCAGGTCAGGGTGGGGGCGTGTCATGGCCGCCCTCAGCATCACCGGTGCAGGTCACGAATGAAGATCACCACGGTTTGGGTCCCGGGACGATTCCTACGGTCACCTCTTCCCGGCCCTGCGCACCGTCTCGGGTATGTACGTGATAATGATCTATTATCACGTACATGAGCGATCATGGCGGCGCGGCGACCAGGACAACCCCTCGCCGGGACGGTGCGCGACTTCGGCACGTTATCCGGTACATCGTCCGGACGGGCGCGGCGACTGCCGCCCGGCGGCCGGCATGAGCGCCGCGCCGAAGATCACCGCCCTGCGCGGGCAAGGTGTCAGCCTCGCCGCAGCCAGGCCACGGGGTTGTCCAACTCGGCGAAGCGCTGCGGATCGGCCAGCGCCCGCACGAACGCTTCCTGAACCGCCTCCTGCGCCTCGTGCAGGTCGCCGGTCATGGCGTACAGCTGCACGACAAGGCCGTTGAAGCAGCCCGCGTACACCTCGCCGACGACGTCGTCATCCTCCACGGCTTTCCCCCTCTCACCCAACTCCACTACTGGGAGGCGGGAAAGGTTCCCTGCGCCACCCCGCGGGTCGGGTCGTGCGCCCGGTGCGCTGGCAGTTCCCGCCCGACGCCGGGGCCTGGGACGACCGGTGGCTGGTCATCGACGGCACCGTTAACCTCGTCGATAGAGCCTGGCGTTCACCGATCCCTGCCTGCTCATCGAAGAGGCCCGCGAGCTGGCAATCTGGCTGCGCAACGCTGCGCAGGACCGGATAGCGTCAGGCCGGACCGTGCCCGGCGAGCAGGTAGAACCGTCGCTCTCGTTCATGGAACCGGTACTCGGCTTCCCCGTCGCTGCGCACCGCGACGACGAACTCGTCCTCCACGTCGAGTTCACCGCCGAGGCCACGCCGCCCTGGTTGCGTGTCGAAAATCCGCATTCCGCGCAGTACACGGTTGAACTGCGCCTGCGATCCGACGAGCTGCTCGCTGCCGCGACAGCCTGGAGCCAAGAACTGGACGCCCTCCCCAGCCGGACGTTCGCGAGCACCGATTAACTCCCCGGCGCTACCGCGCCCAGTGATTAGGCGGTCTCACCAGACTCAAGCCCGGACCAGGACGACGACGGGGATGGTGCGGCCCGCCTTGGCCTGGTGGTCGCCGAAGAACGGGTACTTCTCGACCACCCCGGCGAAGAGTTCGTCGCGTTCGTCGCCGCGCGGCACCAGCGCCTTCGCCTGGTAGGTCTCGCCGTCGACCTCGACGGTCACGGCCGGGTCGGCGAGCAGGTTGTGGTACCAGTCGGGGTTCTTCGTCGCGCCGGCGTTGGAGGCGATCACCATCAGGCGGTCGCCGTCGGGGATGAACATCATCGGTGTGGTGCGGGCCTGGCCGGTGCGGGCGCCGGCCGTGGTCAGCAGCAGCATCGGCCCGCCCGTGGGCGACTTGCCGCCGTTGGCCCGGAACTGCTCGATCACCTGCGCGTTGTGTGCCCCCATGTCCTCGGGCAACGACATCGTCTCGTCCTCCTTCTCGTAGAGCATGGACAGCTCTTGCGCGGTGCGGGCGAACCGCGCCCGCAGCTCGGCCGGGGCCAGCACCTCGACGTCCTCGCCGAGCTTGAGCAGCTCGATGTGGCCGTGCCGGATCGACTCGATCGGCACGACGGTGCGCAGCCAGCCGGTCTGGTCGGGCTCGGTCGCGGCCGCGGCGGCTCCCCGCGACATCGCCGGCGGGAAGATGAACGGCATCCGCGCGAGCGCGTCCGGGGTCATCCGCACGACGGCCTCGTCCCGGTACACCTTCTCCTCGAACTGGGTGGTCCACTCCTGCCAGAAGGCGGCAAGGTCGAAGCCGGCCGGGCGCTCGAAACCCTCGTCGAGCACCTCGACGCCCAGGAAGTTTCCGACGCGGTACGTGAATGGCTCGTCGTCGCGGGCCGCCACCAGGTACCACCGGCCGGCCTTGAGCACGACGCCGAGCGGCGCCAGGGTGCGGGTGACCTCTCGCGGGATCTTCCACCGCCGGTACCGGGCCCGCACCAGGCGCCCGCCCCACACCGCGTCGGAGAGCGCGGCCAGGTGCGGCACCGGCTCGGCCAGCCGGAACCAGCCCGGCGCGTCCAGGTGGAACCGCTCGCGGATGCGCCCGGCCCGCTCGCCCAGCTCGGGCGGGAGCGCGGCGCGCAGCTTCAGCTCGGCCGCGGCCAGGGCGGCGCCGAGGCCCAGCTCGGCGGCCGGCCCGGGCACCCCGGCGAGAAACAGCGTCTCCGCCTCGTCGGTGGTCAGGCCGGTCAGCCGGGTCCGGTACCCGTCGAGCAGCTGGTAGCCGCCCGCTGGCCCGCGGTCGGCGTACACCGGCACCCCGGCGGCGCTGAGCGACTCGACGTCCCGGTAGATGGTGCGGACCGACACCTCCAGCTCGGCGGCGAGCTCGGTCGCGGTCATCCGGCCGCGGCTCTGCAGGAGCAGCAGCAGGGACAGCAGTCGACTCGCGCGCACACCCCGAAACTAGCCGGCGATCCTGACAGAAGGTGGCAGGTATCCCCGCCAGGATGGCCGCATGACAGCAATCGGCACCTACCTGGGCATCACCGTCGACTGCGCCGACCCGGCCGCACTCTCCGAGTTCTACCGCGCGGTGACCGGCTGGGACGCCAGCTACAGCAGCGACGAGTTCGTGTACCTGGCGCCCGCTTCCGGAGGGGCAGGCCTCGGCTTCCAAAAGATCGAAAACCACCCGCGACCGAGTTGGCCGGACGATGCCAAGCAGTTTCACCTGGAGTTCCAGGTCGCCGACATCGCCGAAGGGGAGAAGCGGCTGGTGGAGCTCGGTGCCGCCAAGCCCGAGTTCCAGCCCGGCGGCGACAAGTGGGTGGTGCTGACCGACCCGGCCGGCCACCCGTTCTGCATCAGCGTCGCCGCCTGACACACCCGGCGTACCGAGGTGCGCGGCGGGCGGTGACGACCGGATGACAATGGGCGTCATGCATCCGGCCGTCCCGCCTGCCGCTAGGTTGTCCCTCCCGAGCGGCGGCACCGACTTCACGGAGGCGTGGCTGCGTAACCGGCGGCTGTCCGAGCACACCCGGGCTGCGTACCGCCGCGACATCGCCTCCTGGCTCGCCTGGTGCGAGACGCGCGGGGCCGCGCCGCTGTCGGCGACGTTCCTGGACGTCAACGAGTACGCGCGGGCGCTGGAGTCCACCGTGGACCCGCGCAGCGGCCGCCCGCTCACCCCGGCCACCGTCGCGCGGAAACTGTCGGCGCTGTCGAGCTGGTACGAGTTCCTGGTCAAGCTGCGCGCCATCGACGGCAACCCGGTCTCCGGCGCCGACCGCCCCCAGGTCGCCCGCGACCACTCCGCCACGCTCGGCCTCACCCCGGACGAGGTCGACGCGCTGCTGACCGCCGCCGACACCGCGACCGGCCCGACCGCCGCCCGCAACCGTGCGGTGATCGCGCTGCTGGCCGACCTGGGCCTGCGGGTCGGCGAGGTGGTCTCGCTCAACCTCGACGACCTGGGCTACGAGCGGGGACACCGCAGCGTGCGGTTCGTCGGCAAGGGCGGCAAGCCGCGCCGCCGCGCCTTGACTCCCGGCACCGCGGCCGCCCTCGACGCATACCTTGCCGAACGCCCCGGCGGGCTGGTGCCGGCGCTCACCACGGCGGCCGCCGAGCCGATGTTCGTCACCGCCAGCGGGGGCCGGCTGGACCGGCACGCGGTGTTCCGCCTGGTGCGCCGCCTGGCCCGGGACGCCGGCATCCCGGCGTGGGCGCGGCTGTCGCCGCACTCGCTGCGGCACGCGTTCGCGACCACAGCCCGCGCCGAGGGCGTGCCCCTGGAAGACGTCCAGGACGCGATGGGCCACGCCGACCCGCGCACCACCCGCCGCTACGACCGCGACCGCCACAACCTCGACCGCGACCCCGCGTACGCGATCTGGGCCGCCCGCGCCCGCCGCCGCTCCTAGCTCCGCGCCGCGTTCACCGGCGAAACCTGTCGCGCGTTCGTGGACACAGCGATTAGGGTGCCCGGATGTCCTACCAGCCGGCCCTGCTGCCGCGCTCGACACCGGCGGCCGCGGGGGTCTCGTCCCGTTCGATCGCCGCGCTGCTGGACCGGCTCGAGGAACAATCCGTCGAGCTTCACTCAATCATGGTGGTGCGCCATGGTCACGTCGTCGCCGAGGGCTGGTGGGCACCATACTCGGCCGGACGCCCGCATCTGCTGTACTCGCTGACCAAGTCGTTCACCTCGGTCGCCGTGGGGCTGGCGATCGCCGACGGGCTGCTCTCGCTGGACGATCGGGTGGTGGACGTGCTGCCCGACCGCGTCCCGGCCGACGTCTCGGAGCAGGGGCGCCGCCTCACCGTTCACCACCTGCTGTCCATGACGGCGGGGCATCCCACGGACAGCCTCGCCGAGGCCTGGCAGCTCGAACCGGACGACCTGGTGAAGGGCTTCCTGCGCGTACCGTTCACCGAGGCCGAGGGAACACGGCACACCTACGACAATGCGACCACGTACGTCCTGGCCCGGATGGTGGAACGGGTCACGGGCCGCGACCTCCCGGGACTGCTCGACGACCGCCTCTTCAAGCCGTTGGGCGTCGAGCACGCCGAATGGGATCGGGTCGCCAGCGGTGCCGCCTTCGGATTCCACGGGCTGCACCTGACGACCGAGGCCGTCGCCGCCTTCGGCGAACTGCTGCTGCGCGGCGGCTTGTGGGGCGACCGGCAGCTCGTCCCGCGCGAATGGGTGCGGCTCGCGACCAGCCGGCACGTCCAGACCACGCAGGTCGAGGACTGGTCGCCGAACCCCGACGCCCTTTGCGGGTACGGGTACCAGTTCTGGATGTCGCGTCACGGTTACCGCGGTGCCGGCGCCTTCGGCCAGCAGTGCCTCGTCGTCCCGTCGCGCGATCTCGTGGTGGTCGTGACCGGCGCCGAATCGCCCGAAGTGGCGATGCCCGGCGCCCTGTGGGACTGCCTGCTGCCCGGCATGGACGATCCGGGAAGCAGCCGGGACGACGAGATCCTCGCCGAGCGGCTGCGGCGGCTGTCGCTCGCACCGGTGTCCGGGTCGGCCGATCCGTCCCGTTCCGCCGCGGCGAGGATCGATGCCTCCGCCGAGGAGTCGGCCCTGCCCGACGGAACCGCGATAGCCGTCGATCCGGCGGACGGCGGCTGGCGCCTGCGGCTCGGGGAATCCATCACCATCACGGCCGGACACGGCGAATGGCGGGAAAGCTCGCCGCTCGGGCGCCCGGTCGTCGCGGCCGGCGCCTGGCAAGGCGACACGTTCGTCGCCGATCTCTACGTCATCACCACTCCGCACCGGGTCCGCCTGGTGGTCGACGCCGGCGCCGGCACAGCGGCGGCGACGTGGGCCACCGTGCCCCTGACCGGCCCCGTCCTGGAGCGGCACCTACGGTCGCCGCTGATGACGCGGCCCGACGTCGCGTAGCTAGGCGAGGGAGTCCAGCTCGTGGTGGGCGTCGACCGCGATGTCGTCGCGGCGCAGCCAGCGTCTGGTCCATAGGCGGGCGGCCGCCTCGCCCTGTTCGTCGCCCCAGCCGGCGTGTTCGAACAGCAGCGCCGCCGCGAGCGCGTACGCCATCCGCAGCGCGAACCCGCGCGCCCCGGCCACCACACCCGCCGCGCCCGGGTCGGCGACGATCTCGGCGGCCTGTTCGCGCAGGGCGGCCGTGGTGACCGCGAGGGCGTCCGCGAGGGACGGGGAGAAGCCGCGGGCCACGTCGACAGCCGCGTCGAGGCGGGACAGCAGCGGCTTGGCGGCGTCTTCGCGGGCGGTGGCGCGCAGCACGTCCAACGACAGCACGTTGGTCGTGCCCTCCCAGATCGGCAGGACCTGGGCGTCGCGCAGCAGCCGGGGCACGCCGGTGTCTTCGACGTAGCCGGCGCCGCCAAAGGCCTCCACGTACTCGCTGGCGCTGGACACCGCGAGCCGCCCCGTCGCCAGCTTCGCCAGGGGCGCGACGATGCGCAGTTCTGCGGCCGCGTCCGGGTCGGCGCCGACCTCGACCCGGCCCAGCAGCGCGAACGCGTGCGCCGCCAGCGCGAACGCGCCCGCCGCGTCGACGGCGAGGGTGCCGAGGGTGGCGCGGTGCAGCGGCGAGTCGGCCAGTACGCCGCCGGCGACCCGCCGCGCGGAGGCGAAGGCCCGCGCGTACGCCAGGCCGCGCCGCATGCCGCCGGCTGCGGCCGCGGCGTTGTGCACGCGGGTGACGACGACCAGGGTCATCGCGCGCACCAGGCCGGGCTCGTGGGGGTCGCCCAACGGGATCGCGTACGCGTCGCGCAGCCCCACCTCGGCGGTGGGCAGCGCCCGGGTGCCGAGCTTGTCCTTGAGGCGGTGCACCCGCACACCCTCCTGATAGCGGGGCACCAGGAACGGGGCGAGCACCCGGCTGCCGGGGCCGGCGTCCGCGGGCCGGGCGAGGGCCACCGCGATCGCCGAGTCGACCGCCGAGCAGAACCACTTCTCGCCGCTGAGCCGCCACTCACCGTCCCGCTCAGTAGCCACTGTGGACGAACGGGACAGGTCGGAGCCGCCCGCCGACTCGGTCATCCACTGTCCACTGGTGACGGCCACGTCCGGGTCGGTGCTGATCAGCCGGGGCAGCCACTCGTCGCGCGCCGGCCGGTCGACGTCGGGGTGGCTGAGCAGCGCGGCGGCGCCGTCGGCCATCGCCACCGGGCAGGAGAACGTCGCCGACTCCGGCCCGTACATGTGCAGCAGCGCGTGCTGGACCGTGCGCGCCGCGGCACCCCACGCGCCGCGCGCCTCCGGCAGGTACGGCAAGGCCACCACGGCGTGCCGGGCGGCGGCCGCGCGCTGCGCCTGCCATCCGGCGGACGTGTCGACCCGGTCGACGCGGGCGCCCCACGGGTCGAACTGGACCAGGGTGGGCGGGTGCGCCTCGGCGTCGGCGTGCGCGGCCCGCAACGGCCCGGACACGTCGGCGGCGAGGGCGGTCAGCCGGCTCTTGGCGGCGGCGTGCCCGGTGGCGCCGAGGGTGCGTTCCAGCCAGGAGCGCAGCAGCGGGTCGCCGGTGTAGGGGTCGTCGGGGGGTGGGACGGGCTGCACGAAGCGGTCCATGACCGACCCTACCGCTTACAGCAGGCGCGGCGGCGTGTTGCCGACCGCCACGATCGCCCGCCGGATCGGCACCAGCATGAGCAGCACGAAGCCGACCACGAAGAACGCGACCAGCGCGACGATGCCGACCCGGTAGCTGTTGGTCAGCTGGAACACCAGACCGAAGGCGAGCGGCCCGAGCCAGCTGGTGCCCTTGTCGCTGATCTCGTAGAACCCGTAGTACTCGCCTTCCTTGCCTTTCGGGATGAGCTGGCTGAACAGCGACCGGCTCAGCGCCTGGCTGCCGCCCAGCACGATGCCGATGGCGGCGCCGAGAGCGATGAACGGCAGCGGCGCCTCGGAGGGCAGCCAGTACGCGGCGAGCACCACGGCGGTCCACAGCACGAGGCTGAGCAGCACCGTCTTGCGGGCGCCGATCCTGCCGGCGAGCCGGCCCAGCCCGAGCGCGCCGAAGAACGCGGTCAGCTGCACGACGAGGATGGTGATGATGAGGGTGTTGGTTTCCAGGCCGAGCTCCTCGCTGCCGAACTGGCTCGCGAGGGCGATCACGGTCTGGATGCCGTCGTTGTAGACCAGGAACGCGAGCAGGAAGAACAGCGTCAGCGGGTACGCGCGTATGCCGCGCACCGTGCGGGCGAGCTGCCGGAAGCCGTCGGTGACCACGTTGGCGCCGGTGCTGGCGTGCACGGCCGGGTGTTCGCGCATCCACCGCAGCGGCACCAGGGTGAACAGGCCCCACCAGACGCCGGCGGACACGATCGACCACCGGGCGATGTCGAGGGTGCGCTGGTCGTCGCCGTCGACGCTGAACAGCGTGACGGCGACCAGGTTCAGCGCCAGCAGCAGGAACCCGCCCAGGTAGCCCAGGGCCCAGCCGCGGCTGGAGATCTTGTCGCGGTCGTCGGGCCCGCTCAGCTGCGGCAGGTACGAGTGGTAGACGACGATGCTGGCCCCGAACGAGATGTTCGCGATGAGGAACAGCGCGCCGCCGAGCAGGTACCGCTCGCCGGTGACGAACGCGAACCCGCAGGTGGCGGCGGCGCCCATGAACGCGGCGCCGGCCAGCAGCCGCTTCTTGTGCGCCGACCGGTCGGCGACGGCGCCCATGACGGGCAGCACGAACACGGTCAGCAGCACCGACAGCGACACCAGGTACGGGTAGTAGGAGCCGGCCGCCACGGTGATGCCCAGGGGGTGCACTGTGCCGTCGCACTCGTCGGCGCCCAGCGGGCAGCCGGCCGCCTGCTCGGTGACCGCGGTGAGAAACGGCCCGAGGAACACCGCGATGACGGTGGTCTGGAAGGCGGAGTTGGCCCAGTCGTAGAAGTACCAGCCGGTGCGTTCGGAGCGGGTGCTGGAGGCAACGGGCTCGGCGGTGGTGGTCACGGGTTCCCTTCGGTGGGCCAGACGCCCCGACTGATGTAGACGTCGCGCAACACGTCGACGCGATCGGTCATGATGCCATCCACACCAAGATCAAGTAACTCGTGCATTTCGGCGGGATCGTCGATCGTCCACACGTGCACCTGAAGGCCAAGGCGATGGGCGTACCCGATGAACCGGCGGTCGACGAGCCGCATCCGGCCGTAGCGGACCGGGACCTGCGCGGCGACCGCCGACGGTGGCAGCGCCAGCCGCCACCCGGCCAGCGACGCGGTCTTCAGCCGCGCCACGGCCCGCATGCCCAGGGACGTCGCGACCTTCGGCCCGGCCAGCAGCCGCAGCCGGGCCAGGCGGGCGTCGCTGAACGAGGCCAGCAGCACCCGGTCGCCGGCACCGGTGCCGGTCAGCGTGTCGACGGTGGGCTCGATGGCGCTGGCCGCCTTCACGTCGATGTTGAACCGGATGTCGGGCCACGCGGCGAGCACGTCGTCGAGGCGCGGCACGGCGGCCGCCCCGCCCACCCGCACCGTCGACAGGTCGGCCCAGCGCAGCGCCTCCACCCGCTCCGGCCGACCCGCCACCCGAGCGAGTGTCGCGTCGTGGAACACCACCGCCACGCCGTCGGCGGTGGCGTGCACGTCCGTCTCGACGTACCGGTAGCCGAGCGCGACCGCCCGCGCGAACGCCTCGGCGGTGTTCTCGTCGCCTTCGGCCGCGCCACCGCGGTGCGCGAACGCCAGCGGCAGCGGCGCGTCCAGGTACCTCGTCACTGGGCTTGCCTTTCGTTCGCGACTGCGGGGCTCGCGTGCGGGCCGCCGTCGTGGCCTGCGGGCCGTCGAAGCTCACAGCTCGCATTCCGGCTCCGCGGTGCTGCGCCGGGCGGACCCGGAACGCTCGTCCTCGCGCTCACGCGCGCAGTATGCATTGTCGGTGCGACGGTAGGGTGGCGGCCATGCGGGTGCTCGGCATCGACTTCGGCACGTCGAACACGGTGGCGATGGTGCGGGGGCCGGACGGCCGGGCCCGGCCGCTGCTGTTCGACGGTTCGCCGCTGCTGCCGTCCGCCGTCTACCTCAACCCGGCCGGCCGGCTGCTGGTCGGCCGCGACGCCGAACGCTCCGCCCGCCTCGACCCGGCCCGCTTCGAACCCAACCCCAAGCGCCGCGTCGACGACGGCGTCGTGCTGCTCGGCGAGCAGGAGCAGGCGGTGCCGCAGGTGATCGGCGCCGTGCTGCGCCGCATCGCCGTCGAGGCTCAGCGCCACTTCGGCGCCGCCGCCGACGAGCTGCGCATGACCCACCCGGCGCGGTGGGGGGAGCGGCGCCGCGCGGTACTGCTGGAGTCCGCGCGGGTGGCTGGCCTGCCCGCGCCGCGCCTGGTCGCGGAGCCGGTCGCGGCCGCGTCCTATTACACCGCTGTACTGGGCAGCGCCGTGCCGGTCGGCCGAGCCTTGGCGATCTACGACCTGGGTGGCGGCACGTTCGACGCGACCGTGGTGCGGCGCTCGGCCACCGGGTTCGACGTGCTGGCCGAGCACGGGCTGTCCGACCTGGGCGGCCTCGACTTCGACCAGGCGCTCGTCGAGCACCTCGGCCGCGGGTACTCCGACACCCGCACCACCCTGTGGAACAGCCTGGTCAGTCCCGCCGACGCCGGCCAGCGCCGCCAGCGCGCCCTGCTGTACGACGACGTGCGCGGCGCCAAGGAGATGCTGTCCCGCACGACCACCGCCGACGTGCACCTGCCGGCCCTGGACATCTCCGCGCACATCACGCGCGACGAGTTCGAGGGGCTGATCCGGCAGTACGTGATACAGACCGTGCACTGCCTCGCGCAGACCATCACCGCCGCCCGGATGGCCCCGCCCGACCTGGTTGGGATCTTCCTGGTCGGCGGCTCCAGCCGCATCCCTCTCGCGGCGCACCTGATCCACACCGAGCTGGGCGTGGCCCCGACGACCCTCGAACAGCCCGAGACCGTGGTGGCCGAGGGCGCCCTGTTCTTCGGAGCGGCGGCCGCCGAGCCGACCGGTCCCGTCCACTCGGGTGTGCCACGCGTCGCCCCACCGCCCGCCCGTCCGGTCGCGCCGCCCCGCCCACCCACGATCAGCCGCCCCCAGGCCCAGCGCCCGCCGGTGGCGGCCCCGCCGGGAGCGCGCCCAATGGCCCCGGCCCAGCAGCACCAGGCCGCGCCCCGCGCCGGCGGCTACACCGTCCCGGGCGTGAGCGGCCGCGCGCCGTACGGTGCCACGGTGGGCAGGCCGCCACCGGTCAGTTCGGTGCCGGTATCGCCGCCGCGGGCACCGACGCCCGCGCCCCGGCCGGTGCCGGTCATGCCGCCGCAGTCGCCGGCCGTGGCCCCGCGCCGCGCCTGGTACGAGGAGGCCACTCTGGTGTGGACGCTCGCCCTCGGCGTGATGGTGGTGATCGCCCTCGTCGTCCTCGTTGTCCTGGCGAACAGCTAGTGGTCCTGTCGCGCCGGCGCGAGGTTGCTCGCCGATCAAGGAGGTCTGCGTCGGTCATGGGCGAACGCACGCGGAAAAGAGATCGAACCACGCGCGTTCGCCCATGATCGACGGAACGGGGCGCGGGCGACGCGGGCGAGGGCGGGGCTACGGGGTCTGGGACCACCAGCGGGCTAGCGAGCTGGTGGCTGGGTCTTCGGATGCGGTCAGCGCCGTCCAGGGGTCGGCGCCTGCTGGGATGTCCTCGGCCGCGTACGACGCCAGGTCGTTCGGGTCGGGGGCGGCGTTGTTGGCGGCGACCGGGTCGGCGAGGGGGGCTTCGCCGAGGGTGGTCGGGTCGGCCCAGGGGTAGCCGTCGACGGGCTCGGGTGGCGGGTCGAGGTCGAGGGCGGGCGGGAAGACCGGCTGGCTGTCGTGGTCGGCGGCCGGGTCCAGGTCGGGGTCGGCCCCAACGGGCGGGTCGCCACCGCCGTCGCCTGGAGCGCCGGTGTCGTCGTCGAAGTCGTCCTCGAAGGAGTCGTCCGCGTCGTACGCGGCCTCATCGAGGGAGTAGGCGGCGGCGTCGGGCACGTCCGGCTCCGCCACGTCCGGCGGGTCATCCGGCGTGTCGTCGGGTAGGTCCAGGCCGTCGAAGGGCTGGCTCAGGTCTGCCGTGTCGGCGCCGCCGTCGGGGTACTCCGGTTCGAAGTCCGGATCCGGCCACTCGTGATCGGTCATGTCTCACTCCTCTGTGGCGGGTGCCGGTAGCAGGGACCGGGCGCGGGCCAGGACCTCGTCGAGCTGCCTGAGGCGGGCGCGCAGGCCTTCGCGTTCGGCCTGGAGGGCGGCTTTGCGGCGGCCTCGTTCGGCTTTGTCTTCGGCCATCGCCTTGTCGATCTCGGCGATGTGCGCGTCGAGCTGTTGCAGTCGCCGCTCGATAGCGTCGTCGAGGGCGAGCGTGAGCCCGTACTGCAGATCGGTGAACCGGTGCATGATCTCGTCGGAGAGGGCGGCACGGGCCTCGCCGAGCACCTCGCGCAGCCACACCCGGGCCTGCTGGCGGTCGTTCTGCACGCGCCGGCGGTACAGGATGAAGGCACCGGCGGCGAGCCCCAGGCCGAGCCCGGCGACGGGGATCAGCAGGCCGCCGCCGACGAGGGCGCCGGCCCCGAGCGCCGACGCGCCGGCCATGGCGCCGCGCCCGGCCATGAACGCCATACCGCCCGCGGACATCGCGATCATGACGTTGTCGGCGCCGGCGGCGCCCTCGCGGCGTGGTTTGGTGGCGAGGGCGTGGCGGAGGGTGGCGTTGAGCCGGCGCAGCACGAACTGCAGCTCGTGCGGCCCGAACACCTGCGCGAGGGTGCGTTCGGCGACCTTGCGGAACCGGAACTCCAGGTCGTTCGACAGGCGCACCGACAGGGCGTGCAGGGCCCGGTCGACCTCCTGCGGCAGGCCCTTGATCTCGTCGCCCTTGCCCTTGTCGATCCTGTTGAGGAACTCCTCCTGCAGGGAGGTGATGTAGTTGCGCAGCCGGCCGGTGGCCTCGACGCGGGCGCGCTGGGTCTCGGTGTTGAGCGCCAGGGACCACTGCCGGGACTCGGTGCGCTTGCGGGCGGCGAGGGCGGCGCGGTCCTCTTTGGCCTTGGCCATGTCGGCCGGGTCGGGGTCGGTGGCCTTGATGCGTTCGCCGACCCGCAGGTCGAGCCGGATGATCTCGCTGCGCACCGCGCGGAGCACATTGGACTGCTGCAGCAGGTGACCCTTGCCGGCCAGGTCGATGAGGGCGTGCTGGAGCTCGGCGATCCGGGACTCGCGGACCAGTTCCTGCGCCGCTTCGCGCGGCATCGTCATCGCCAGTTCGGCCAGCCGCGCCGACACCGGGTACCAGGGGGCGGGCCCGAACCGGGGGGCGTGCGCCTGGAGCTGGGCACGGTCGTCTTCGGCGATGGTGCGCCAGCCGGGGTACGCGTCGGTCTTGGTCAGCGCGAACACGACGAAGTTGACCCGCTTGCTGGCCTCGATGAGGAAGTCGAGCTCGGGTTTGGCGAACGGCGCGGACGCGTCGACGACGAACAGCAGCGCGGTGGCCCGATCGACCGCGTCGAGGGCGATCTCGGCGTGCAGCGGGTCGAGGCCGCCGGTGCCGGGGGTGTCGACGAGCGTCAGGTACTGCAGCAGCGGCGCCGGGTGGGTGACCTCGACCCGCCGGGGTGGCCGCATGCCCTCGGGCAGCCGCCCGAACGGGGTCGCCCAGTCTCGCAGGGCGTCGAGGCCGAACGGCACCGGGTCTTCCCGGCCGGGCAGCCAGGCCTTCGCGCCGGGTTGCGGCCCGTGGGCGAACTCCAGGTAGGTGGCGGTGGCCACCGCGGCGTCCACCGGCGACAGTGCCGGCACGCCGATGAGGGCGTTGACCAGGGAACTCTTGCCGCGCTTGGTTTCGCCGACGACCACGATGGAGGGCCGGCCCAGCTCGCGGCGGCGCAGCGCGTCGACGTCGCTGGCCGCGTCCGGGTCGGTCTTGCGCAGGTATGCCATGGAGGCGTCGACGGCACCACCAAGCAACTTCGCCAGCGAAGCCGGGGACGGCTGGCTCATCCCGTGCCTCGCACGCGCTGGGAGAGCAGGTAGAAGCCGCGGTGGGCGACCAGCGCGACCCGGGACTGGGCGGGGCTGGCGCCGGCGACCGCGTACACCCGCCACCGGGTGGCCGCGTCGAGGGCGGCCTTGACCAGCTGCTCGGTGCCGGCCGTCGGCAGCCCGAGGATCCACTGCGGATCACTGGACAGCGCCAGCCGGGTCAGTTCCTGCTCCATCGGCTCGGGCAGTTCCACGGAACCGGTGCTGACCAGCTGCGCCACCTCCATCAGCCGCAGCCGGTGGTAGTCGGGCTGCTGCAGGACCCGTTCGATGGCGTCGCGCAGCAGTTCACGGTCGCCCAGACGGGCGGTGTGGCTGGCGACCTTCTCCAGGCTGGACAGTGCCCAGCCGGCCTTGATCGCGTCGGTGCGCCACCGGAACGCCTGGTCGAGGGTGTGCCGCAGGCGCGGGAACCCGGACGCCTGGTACAGCATGCGGACCAGGTCGCCGCTGGCCAGCTGCGGGCGGGCGGCGAGCTGCGCGATGGCGAAGCTGATCCCGTACAGGTCGAGCAGGCGCAGCAGCCGTTCGCGCTGCTCGCGGGGGACCGCGCACTCGCGTGAGGTGAACAGGTCGACGGAGGCGAGCAGCACGAGCCGTTCGGTGTGCGGCAGCTGGGCCAGGGAGCGCAGGGCCTCACAGTCGGAGGCGGTGAGCCGGCCGGCTTCGGTGGTCTCGGCGAGCAGCCCGACCACGGGTACGACGTCGGAGACGACGCGGCGCAGCACCTTGGTCTGGTCGCTGGCCAGGGGCCCGGCGACCGGCCACGGGTCGGCGACCCCGGCGACCAGCTTGTCGACCTTGTTGAACAGGCCGACGGAGTTGATCGGGTTGCTGGCCAGCCGCGCCGAGATGGACCGGAACGCCTCCAAAGCCTGCAGGTCGTCGTCGCGGACCGACTGGGTGAACACGTAGACGATCGCCTCGGCGCCGGAGATTGCCCCGACCGAGTCGTCGTCGATGTCCTCGTCGATCGGGGCCTCGTTGAACAGGAACCGGCGGGCCCCGGCGCTGACCGACGTGTTGGTCGACGACAGGCCGGGCGTGTCGACCACGGTCAGGTCACGCAGGTGGTCGCTGGTGAGGGTGACGTCGACGAACGCGATCTCGTGCCGGGCCACGCCGAGGCGCTGCGGGATCATGCCGGCCTCGTCGAGCGGCAGGCTGGCCCGGGAGCCGTCCTTGCGCACCACGTCGACCCGATCGGCGGTGCCGTACCGGAACTGGGTGACGATCCGGGTGCATTCGCCGACCTCGGTGGGGGCGACCCGGCGGCCGATGAGCGCGTTCACAAGTGTCGACTTTCCGGCTTTTAGACGACCGGCGATGGCGACCCGCAGGGGCTCGTCGAGCCGCCGCCGGACGCCCAGCACCTGCGTCTGGGCGGCGGGGCCGACACGAGGGCCGACCTCGTCACACAGGGCGGCGACGCGGGCGGAGAGTGGACCTGGTCCCATGACTCGTCAGCCGACCATGCGGTCGGCGACAATGACGAGGTACCCGCGGTCGTGCTCACTCATGGTGTTGGTCGTCCCTCCTACGGTCCACATTACGAATATCCTGCCGACGCAGAATCCCATGTTCGTGCCACCCCCATGCCGGAGGCCCAACGTGCGTCACGCGACCGCAGCGGTGCGGCCCGGTTCCCTCGTCGCGGAGGCTACCGGTCTGCTGGCCGCGCCGGCCCTGGTCGTCGTCGCCGGCGGGCCTGGTGCCGGCCGCAGCACCGTACTGCGGCAGCTGGGCGAGGCGTTCCGCGGGCCGGTGTTCGCCGGCGGCGGCCTGGCCATGCTGTCGGCGGTGCCGGCGTTCGCCCTGTCCAGGGCGGTGCGGGTGCGGCTGCCGGCCGCTGACCCGGCGCTCTTGGCCGAGGCGGTGCGGTCCCGGGTGCGCGGCGGGCTGCTGCTCCTGGACGACGTGCAGTGGGCCGACCCGGCCACGCTCGGTGCGCTGCCGGCGATCGCCGCGCACTGCCGGGTGGTGGTGGCGCTGCGCACCCCGCACCGGCTGCCGCCGGACGTGGTGGCCCGGCTGCGTGACGCCGCCACCGGCTGGCTGGCCGTGCCGCCGCTGGACTCCGATACCGCCGCCGCGCTGGCCGCGCGGGTCGCGCCCGGCCTGGACGCGGCCGCGGTCGCGTCGGTGGTCGCCCGCGCCGGCGGCGCGCCGCTGGCTGTCGAGGCCCTGGCCAGGCACGCGGCCGCGCGCGGCGCCACCGACCTGGCCGCCGAGGTGGGGCAGATCGAGTACGCCGTGGCGGCGGCCCTGGCCGACCTGACCCGACCGGCACGCACCGCGATGGCCGCCCTGGGGCTGCTGGGGCGCCCGGCCACGGCGGCGGTGCTGGGCACCGGTGTCGACGAGCTCGCCGAGGCGGGACTGATCGTGGCCGTGGACGGGAATCTGGCGCCGGTGTCGCCGTACGTCGCCGAGGTTGCCGCCGGGCTGCTCGACCCGCCGGGGCGGGAGGCGCTGCACCGCCGCCTGGCGGGACTCGTGCCGCCGCGGGAGGCCGCGCGTCATCTGGCCGCCGCGGGTGACGGTGTGTCCGCGTACCGGATGGCCGTGACGGCGGCCGACCACAGCGCGACGGCGGGCGAACGCGCGGAGCTGTTGCTGCTGGCCTGCGACCTGCCGGGCGTCGACGCGGAGCCCGCGGTGCGGCTGGCCGCGGCCGCCGCGGCCCTCGCCGCCGGGCGACCCCGCGCCGCCGTGCGCGCCCTGACCACCGAGGCACCGTTGGGCGTCGACGCGGCTGTGCTGCGCGGCGAGGCGTTGCTTCAGGTGGGCGACGTCGCGGCGGCCCGGGCGGCCGCCGCGCCGGTGCCCGACTCCGCCGGCCCGGCGCTGGTGGCCGCCCGCGACCGGGTGCTGCTGCTGGCGCAGCTGGCCGCCTCGCCGCGGG
>NZ_JBAKHX010000027.1:0-90785 GCF_036906915.1 Micromonospora sp. CPCC 206061 | reverse complement strand
GCGGCGTGGGCTGGTGACGGTTCGCACCGTCCGCCGATGATGCAGCGGGCCAACCAGATCCCGCCGTTCGACTCGGTTCGGGTCAACGTCCGATAACGACAGTGGCAGTGGCAAGACGTACGTACAGGGAGCACGGGCCGGTCAGCCCGTGCTCCCTGGCGTGGCTAGAACACCCCAAAAGGAGCTCTCCATGGTGGTTCGCAACCGGCGCCTCGCGGTAGTCGCGCTCGGCGCCGCCATATTCGGCGCGCTCGCGTTTGCGTCGCCCGCCGCGGCCGACATCACCACCACACCGTCCGAAGTGGTACGCGGTGGTGGCGTCAAGGTGTCGTTCCAGATCCCTGAGGACCGCCCCGGTGCGCACACCACCAAGGTGGAACTGGTGACACCGCGAGACACCGTGATCGGCGAGGTGTACCCGATGTCGAGCAACGACTGGGCGCCCCAGATCACCACCCGGCGGCTCGACGCCCCGGTGGCGGGACTCCACGGTGGACCCATGAGCGACGTAACCGACCGGATCACCTGGATCCGCGTCGCCGGCACCCCGGTGGCCGAACAGCCATCTACGCTGGTGGTCTCGATGGGCCCGATGCCGGTCCAGGGCGACCAGGTCGTGTTCCAAGTGGTGCAGACGTACTCGGACGGCACGGTCGTCGACCACCCCGGCACCGTCATCAAGCTGACCGGCCAGGCGGTGGAGGGCGGCGGACACCACGGCGGCGCCGCTCCCGCCAAGGAGGAAACTGCGGCGGCGGTGCCTGCGGCGTCCACTCAGGACACCGGCGGCTCGTACGGCATCCTGATCGCCGGCCTGCTCGCCGGTCTGGGCCTGGGAGCGGCGGGCTGCTGGCTCGCCTTCCGCCGCCGCGGCGTCTCGTCGCTCGCGACTCCACCCGCCGTGGAGGCCGACAAGCCCAAGGCCGCGGCCACCCACTAACGCCGCCGCCAGGGCCTAGGAGGGGCGGGTGGCGGCCAGGGTCAAGGCGCGGTGTAGCAGGCGGGCATCGCCCAACAGGCCGCGGAGTCGGCGTTCCAGGCCCGCGATCGGTATCAGGTTTTGCGGCGCGCGCGGATCCTTGTACGCCGTCGAGGCGAACCGGGGCAGTGTCACCACGGACAGGTGCGCCAGCTCGACCGCCTGCGGCACCGTCAGATCCGGGGAGCACTCGACGCGCACGATGCCGGCCCACGGGGCACCACCGGCGCCCGGCAGGCGCAGGTACCAGGAGTAGCCGCCCCACGCGGTGCCGAGGCGGAACACCGGCGACCGCTGCCCGGGGCGCAGCGCGGTCACGATGCCGGCGAGCGCGGGCGGCAGGTACTGGCTGTGCTGCGTCTTGATGTATCCGATGGTGCGCGGCAGTTGGCGCCGGTTGCGCAGTGGCCCGTCGACGACCAGCAGGTCGCCATCGGTGCGGGCGCCGCCGGACACCTCCACCTCCAGTGCGGTCAGCGGGCCCTGTACCGCCGCGGGCAGCTTGCTCAGCTCACCCGAGCCGCTCACCTTGCGCAGCTCGTACCTGATCTGCCCGGCCACCATGTCGCCGGCCGACGGGCTGGCCGTGAACAGCCCGCGGGCGACGCGTGAGCCGGCCAGTTCGGCGGCGCCTCGGCGCAGGTCGCACCGGACGACGCCGGCGGCGTACGAGGCGGCGAGGCCGGGGTACGAGGAGCCGTCGGGCTCTTCGGTCCACAAGCCGGCGTCGATGCGGCGTACCCCGTCGACGAGGAGCACCACATCGGGCGCGGCCAGGCCGGGCGGTGGGGTCAACGGGCGCCACTCGGCGGCGTCCAGCTCGACGGAAGGGTCGACCTGCGCGCTGCTGGGCGAAGCGGGACCACCATCGTCTGCCGCGAAGGACGCACCATACGACGGATCCCACATGTCGACAAAGACCCGTGTCACAGCACCCCTTCTGGCTCGCTCGGTCACAGTGCCTTCTGGTCGCTCGGTCGCGCGGCGCTGAAGCCGACGCCTTCCCTCGTCGCTTCGCTTCTCAGTCCAGGCGCCGGCGCGCCAGCTCGCTCGCTCATAGGCCCACTCGTTCTACGCGGGCGGAGCGGGCGTCTTTTCGGACCTCGAAGCGGACCGGCACGCGCTCGGCGAGCGCGCTGACGTGGGTGACCACGCCGACCATGCGGTCGCCGCGGGCGGCCAGGTTTTCCAGGGTGGCCGCGACCGTGTCGAGGGTGGCGGCGTCGAGCGTGCCGAACCCCTCGTCCAGCACGATCGACTCCAGGCTGGCCGCGGTGGTGGACATGCCGGCGAGCTGCTCGGAAAGGGCGAGCGCGAGGGCCAGCGACGCCTGGAACGTCTCGCCGCCCGACAGGGTGCGCACGCCTCTGCGCAGTCCCGCGTCGTGGTGGTCGACGACGTAGAAGTCGCCCTTGTCGTGCACCAGCTCGTACTGCCCGCTGGACAGCTCGCGCAGGATGCCGGAGGCGCCGTCGACGAGCAGGTCGAGCGCCTCTTCGAGCAGCCAGCGTTCGAAGTTGTTGGCGCGCAGGTGCCCGGCCAGGGTCTTGGCGACCTGGGAGGTGCGCTCGTGCCCGGCGCGTTGCTCTCGCAGCTCCGAAGCCTGCGCGTGCCGCTCGGCGAGCCGCTGGTGTGCCCCCTCGGCCCGCTCGACGGCCACGGCGGCGGCCCGCAGAAAGTCGGCGCTGCCGGTGCCGGGCACGGTCAGGCCAGCATCCACGAAAAGACCCGCGATCCGCGCCGCCAGCGCGCCGACGGTATCCTGCGCCTCCTGTGCCCCAGCCAGCGCGCCGTCGCGACGCTGGCGCTGCTCCGAGGCCAGCTCGGAGGCCCACGCCGCCAGAGTGGCCCACGCGGCCACCACGTCGTCGCGGTCGGCGGCCGGCGGGGCGAGGGCGGCGACCTGGTCACGCGCCCGGTCGAACTCGCGCCACGCGGCCCGTACCCGCTCGTCGGCCGCGTCGGCGCCGGCCTGCGCCCGTCGCTGCGCCTCGCGGGCGGCGCGCACCGCGGTGCCCGCCTCGTCGAGCCGCGCCTGCATGGCGGCCAGCGCCTTGAGCTCGCGGCGCAGCGCGTCTGGGCCGGGCGACTCGGTGAGCCGCGCGGCCAGCTCGGCGAGACGGCCGGTGAGCTGGTCGTGCTGCGCGCGGGCCCGCTCGAGCGTGCGGTCGAGCTCGCGCAGCGCCTTGTCACGGCTCGCGACCTGCCGCTGCGCGGCCTCGGCCGCGGCGCGGGCGGCCTTGCCCGCGGCCTCGGCGGCGGTCACCGCCGAACCGGCCGGCATCGGCGGAACGACCGGCACCGGCTGGGCGCACACCGGGCACTCGTCGCCGGCTTCCAGGTGGGCGCGCAGGGCGGCGGCGCGGTCGGCGGTCTGCGCGTCCTGGTATGCCCGGCGAGCCTGCTCCAGGTGCTCGATGGCGTGCGCCTCGACCTCGCGCGCCTGCTCCAGTGCCCGGAGCGCGGCGGCGTGCTCCCGCCCCGCACCGGACACCGCATCGGCCAACGCGGACGCCTGCCCGCTCAGCTTGTCGTGCTCGGCGTGCGCCTCCAGCAGGAGGCGCAGCGCGGCGGCGTCGGACGCGCCGGCCAGCTCGCCGCGCACCTTTTCCTCGCGCTCCTCGGCCTCGGCCACGGCGGCCACCGCGCCGGCAAGCGCCGTGCGTGCGGTCGCCACCGCGCCGGCGACGCCGGCGAGGTCGCCGGGCGGCGCCAGCCCGGCGAGGCGCTTCAGGTCGGTGTCGATGTCGGCGAGGGACGCACGCGCGGCGTCCGCGTCGCGCTGGGCTTCGAGCAGCTCGGGTACTGCCGCGTCGACCGCCTTCGCCAGATCGCGGGCCGCCTCGAGGCGCTCGGCCGCCGCGCTGACCGCCTCGTCGTCGGCGTCGGCGAGCCCCTTGAGCACCTGGTCGACCGTGCCCAGCCTGGCCTCGGCCTGCGTCGCCCGCGTGGAGGCCTGCTTCTGGATCGTCTCGTAGACATCGAGCCCGAGCAGGTTGACCAGGATCTGCTGCCGGGTGGCCGGCTTGGCGTGCAGGAAGTCGGCGAACTGCCCCTGCGGCAGCACCACGCAGCTCGTGAACTGCTCGTACGGCAGCCCGACCGCCTCCAGTACCGCCTGGTCCATCTCGGCGGGCGTGCCTGCCAGCACCTCGCCGAGGTCGTCGGGGGTCATGCCGGTGTCGAGCTTGGTGGGGTCGAACCCGGCCGGCATCAGCTGGAGCCCGGCCCCGCTCGTGGACACCCGGCCCTTCCCGTCGCGCCGCACCACCCGGGTGGCCACGTATCGCGCCCCGGCCGACTCGAACACCAGCCGCACCCGCGCCTCGGACGCCGACGGCGCGAGCGCGTTGGCGATGCCGCGGCTGGTGCCCCAGCGCGGCACCTGGCCGTACAGCGCGAAGCAGATCGCGTCGAGCACGGTGGACTTGCCGGAGCCGGTCGGCCCGATCAGGGCGAAGAAGTCGGTGTCGGTGAAGTCGATCGTGGTTTCGTCGCGGAAGACGGTGAAGCCCGCCATGTCGAGCCGGACCGGCCTCATGAGGACACCTCCTCGTAGAGCTCGTCGAACAGCTCCTTGACGCCTTCGTCGGCGTGACCCCGGCTCTCCAGGTAGTCGGCGAACAGCTCGCGCGGTGACCGACCGGCCCGCTGCGCGGCGCGCGCGCCGGGGTTTTCGGCCAGCTCGCGCAGCAGGTCGGGATCGATGCGCACTTCGAGCGCCCGGGGCAGCAACGCCTGTACCTCTTCGCGCAGCCCCGCCCGCGGCGCCTCCCGGACGAACACGCGCAACCACCCGTCGCCAGGGTCCACTTCGGACAGCTCGGCGAGGGTGCCACGCACCGTGCGCAGCGGTGTGGCCGCGGTGACCGGCACTTCCCGTACCCGGGGAGCGGTGTCGGCGGTGACCTCGACGATCGTGACCGAGGGCGTGTTGTCTTCCTCGCCGAAGTCGATGGCGAGCGGGCTGCCGCTGTATCGCACGTGGCTGGAGGCCACCACCTGCTGTGCGCGGTGCAGGTGGCCCAGCGCCACGTAGTGCGCGGTGCTGGGGAACACGGTGGACGGCACCGCGTATCCGAGCACGGTGTGCGCCTCGCGCTCGCCGCCGCCCATCGCGGCGCCGACCACGGTCAGGTGTGCGGTGACGAGGTTGACGGTGCCCGAGCCGAAGCCGGCGCAGAGCGCGGACAGCAACCGTCCGATGTGGTCGGCGTAGGTCTGCGAAGCCTCGGCCGCGGTCAGCTCGTACATCTCGGCGGCGCGTATGGCGTACCGCTGCGAGAGGAACGGCAGCGCGACCAGCCGCCAGCGCTCTCCGCCGGTGGTTTCGCCCTCGATGTGGTGCTCGGCGGCCGAGTCGCGGACGGTGCCCCGTAGCGACACCCCGGCGGCCTCGGCCCACGGGCGCAGCGCGTCGAGCGTGGGCCCGTTGTCGTGGTTGCCGCCGATGGCGACGACCTGGGCGCCGGTGCCGCGCAGCGCGGAGAGCGCCCGCGTGACCAGCTTGGTGGCGTCCGGTGACGGCGCCGCGGTGTCGTACAGGTCGCCCGCCACGATGACCAGGTCGGGCCGCTCGTCGCGGGCGATCTCGACCACCTGGGCCAGCACCGCGATGTGCTCGTCGACTCTGGACTGTCCTTTGAGGACCTTGCCGACGTGCCAGTCGGACGTGTGCAGGATCTTCACGCTGACCCCCCGAGAATCAGAACGGGATCTCGTCGTCGGACCGTCCACCCACGACGGCGAACGGGTCGGCGGACTGGACGATCGAGCGGAGCGTGGCCGACGGCGCCTGGCCCGCCTCGGAGACGCGGGTCGCCCACGCGGGGAAGGGGAACTCCAGGCACAGCGGCACGGGGATGTCGGGCTGGTTGACGAACATGGTGCCCGGCTTGGCGAGCAGCGCCCGCTGGCGCTGGGCGGGTGGTAGGAAGCCGTATTCGGGCCGGGACGCCTCGGCGGGATCGAGCCGCCCGACGACCCGGATCGCCGAGTTGGTGACGATGCGCCGCTCGACCTCGCTGGCGGTCTGCTGCGCGCCGATCAGGATCACGCCAAGCGACCGGCCGCGCTCGGCGATGTCGAGCAGCACCTCCTTGATCGGCGACGAGCCCTCTCGCGGCGCGTACTTGTTGAGCTCGTCGAGCACGACGAAGAGCAGCGGTTTCGCGGTGCCCGCCTTTTCCTTGCGCTCGAACTCGGTCTTGAGCGTCACGCCGACCACGAAGCGCTGCGCCCGGTCGGGCAGGTTATGCAGGTCGACGACCGTGACCTGGGCGCTCTCGGCGGTGTTGACCGCATGCGGGCGGCGGGTCGCGAGGTCGCCGCGGATGAGCCGGGCCAGGTCTTTCTTGCTGGCGATCAGCCGCCGGGCGAACGCGTTGACGGTGCCGATGTTGATGGCGCTGCCGGCCCACGTGTTGCGCGTCTCGTCGTCGGTGAGCTGCTCGACGATGTGGTCGACGAGGTCGGGGTACGAGTGCAGGCTGGTGCCCTCGACGACCACGCCGCCGTCGGTGGACTGGGCGGCGCGCGCGAGGTGGGCGGTCACCGAGTGCACGACCATCGTGTACTGCTGGCGCTCGTCGTCGGCGTCGGCGAAGACGTACGGCAGCAGGCGCTTCTCGCAGAACTCGCCGAGCGTCCAGTAGAAGCTGTCGACGCCGGCGAGGCGGCTGCTCACGTCGGGCGCGCCGGACGAGTCGCCGGCCCGTGGCGGCGCGTAGACCCGCACGTCGGGGAAGGCGGTGGCGGGCAGGCCGAGCTTGGCGTACGCGGCGGTGGTGGCATCGTCGAGCCGCGAGTTGGGGTGGTCGAGGAACAGCAGGTCTTCGCCTTTGACGTTGAAGATGAGCGCCTTGGCGTTGACCGCGTCGCCGCCGAGGACGCCGGAGCGGAAGACCGAGTACAGCAGGAACGTCGCGAAGCTCGTCTTGGTGGCCACGCCGGAGATGCCGGAGATCGACACGTGCGCGCCTCGGCTGCCGTCGAGGAAGTCGGCGTTGAGGTAGACCGGGATGCCGTCGCGCCCAGTGCCCATCGGGATGCGCTTTTCCATGCGGTCGAAGTGCAGCGCGGCCGCGCGCGCGTCGCCCTGCGCCCGGTGTACGACGGCTCCGGGGGAGGGCGGCACGTACAGCTCCGGGTCGACCCGCGTGGTGGTGATCTCGGCGGCCTCCTGCACCAGCGCGGGCAGGGTGCCGTCGGCGATCGCGAACACGTCGGAGTCGAACTGCGCACCCTCGTGCCGCGCCCGCACCTGCGTCACCACGCCGGCGATCGTGACCGGCTCGCGGTCGGGCAGCTCACGCTTGGTTACCACCACGTCGTCGAGTTGCAGGTAGCGCCCCGGCGTGACCGCCGTCCAGAACTGCAGGGGAGTGGCGTCGGCCGTGCCGAGCACCCGGCCGACCGGCTCACCGGGCGCTTGTGTCTCGCTGTCTGCCACGGATCTCATCGTGCCTCACGGGTACGACGCCGTCCCGTGCGACTCACCTGTACCGGTGTGCCACCTTCACCGATCGAGGCCGTACCGCGCCAGCAGTGCGCCGTCCGCTGTCAACAGGTGACGGAGGGTGAAGTTTTTCGGTGGCGTGGGGGCGCCGGCCACGATGCGTCCCGCGCCGGGTCCGGTCACGAGCGGCGAGATCGTCAGGCACACGTCGTCGACGAGGTCTTCGGCCAGCAGGGCGCCGAACAGGTGCGGGCCGCCTTCCGAGAGCAGGTGCGCGAGCCCGCGTTCGCGCAGCCTGGTGAGGGCGGCCGCGAGGTCGACGCGGTCGTCACCGGCCGCGAGCACGTCGGCGACGGGTTCGAGCGCCGCGCGCCGGTCGGCCGGCGCGCGGCCGTGCGTGACCACGATCGGGCGTACCGGCGCGTCGGCGAACGCCGCCTGTGCCGGATTGAGTTCCAAGGCGCCCGAGACGACCACGAGCGTCGGGTACTCGGACAGCCCGCGGGCGGTTCGCCAGGCGCGCCGCTTCTCGTCCAGCCGGAGCGCCCGGTACCCCTCGTGGCGCAGCGTGCCCGCGCCGACCACGAGCGCGTCGCAGAGCATCCGCAGCAGGCCGAAGACACGCTTGTCAGGGCTGTTCGAGCCGCCCGACAGCCCTTCGGAGAAGCCCTCCAGCTCGACCGCGCCGTCCACGCTGGTGACGAAGTTGACGCGCAGGTCGGGCTGGGCGCGGTGGGCGTACAGCTCGGTGAGCGTCGCGTCGTCGAGCGGCGACGTGTCGGGGTCCGGCCAGAGCCGGGCGATCAAGCTCATTCGCCGGCCGGACCAGTGACCGGTGGGGTCGGTCGCGGGGTACGGTGCTGGCAGTCACACCAGCTCCGCCCCCGGCACTCCTCGTGGCGCTTGGCCCGGCAGGCCCGGCAGATCATGGGGAAACCCTACGGAACGGGAGACCACGAAGGCCATGCCGCGCCAGATCTACCAGCTGAAGGTGACGCTCGCCGACGTCCGGCCGGCGGTGTGGCGGCGGGTCCTCGTTCCCGGCGGCTACACGCTCGACCGTCTGCACCGGGTGATCCAGTACGCGATGGGCTGGCAGGACTACCACCTGCACTCGTTCGATGTCGACGGTGTCCAGTACGGCGAGCCGGACCCGGATGGCGAGCTGGCGGTGCTCGACGAGCTCGACGTCCGGCTCGACGCGGTCGCGTCGAAGGGGACGCGGGTCGGCTACACCTACGACTTCGGCGACTGGTGGGAGCACGAGGTCGTGGTCGAGGACGTGTTCGGCGCGGAGCCCGACGAGCGGTACCCGGCCTGTGTGGGCGGCGCGCGGGCGTGCCCGCCGGAAGATGTCGGCGGCGCGTTCGGGTACGCGGAGTTCCTGGCGGCGGTCCGCGACCCCGCACATCCCGAACACGAATCGATGCGTCTCTGGATCGGCCGTGCCTTCGAGCCGGCGTACTTCGACGCCGAGCGGGCCAGCACGCTGCTGCGCCGCTTGGCGTAAGCGACTTTTCGTGTTAATAGATCGTTTTCGCGCGGGTATTTGACCCGCTTCATGGGCAATTTTTAGGCCCACTTCACCCCTTCTGTACCCTAATTCCGACTTCGCCCATACGGCGAGTAACGAAATGGGAACGCTCCCACTTGGGTCTTGACACCCCAGAAACGTGCCGGCAATCTCATGGGAGCGCTCCCGGCGGTGGTGTGGTCAGAACCACACCGGGCACCGCGTGGCGCCAGGCACGCCGTCCTTCGCGGCTGCGTGCCGCACTTTTCGTGCGGCCGCGACGTGGCGGCGGGCACCGGGCACGGCACACCCCCACCACAAACATGACGACCTGAGAGGGGTCAGGGATGAGCGTTACGACGCGCCGGCAGTTTGCGGCGGTCGCGCTCGCTTCGGTCGCGGTTCTCGCCGTGACCACCGCGTGCGGCGATGACGGCGATGAGGGCGGTTCCAACGGCGGGCAGATTACTCTGACCGTCGATGTCTTTGGTGAGCAGGGCTTCGGTTACGAGAAGCTCTACGAGCAGTACATGAAGGACCACCCGAACATCAAGATCGAAGAGCGTGGCAAGGGCATGGGGCTCGGTGACTACAACACCCGCCTCACGCAGTGGATGGCTTCCAGTGCCGGCGCCGGCGACATCGTGGCGCTCGAAGAGGGCACGATCGTCCAGTTCAAGGCCCAGAAGCAGAACTTCGTGAACCTCGCCGACCACGGCGCCGCGTCGCTGGAGAGCAACTTCCTGGCTTGGAAGTGGAACGACGGCAAGGCCGGCGACCAGATCCTGGGCCTCGGCACCGACGTCGGCAGCATGGCGATCTGCTACCGCAAGGACCTCTTCGAGAAGGCGGGCCTGCCCACCGAGCGCGAAGCGGTGGCGGCGCAGTGGCCGACCTGGGACGCGTTCATCGAGACCGGCAAGAAGTTCCAGGCGAAGAGCGGCAAGGTCAAGTTCGTCGACGCCGCCACGAACACGTTCAACTCGATCCTGATGCAGACCGCCGGCAACGGCACCGGATACACGTACTACGACAAGTCCGACAAGTTCGTGCTCAGCTCGAACCCGGACGTCAAGTCCGCGTGGGACCTGACCGTCAAGGCGATCGAGGCCAAGCTCTCCGCCGGCCTCCAGACCTTCTCGGACCCATGGGCCACCGGCTTCAAGCAGGACCAGTTCGCCATCGTCACCTGCCCCGCCTGGATGACCGGTGTCATCAAGGGCAACGCGGGCGACGCGGCCGCCGGTAAGTGGGACATCGCCAAGGCGCCCGGCAACGGCGGCAACTGGGGCGGTTCCTTCCTAGCGGTGCCCAAGCAGAGCAAGCACCCCAAGGAGGCCGCTGAGCTGGCCAAGTTCCTGACCACCCCCGAGGCGCAGCTTGAGGCGTTCAAGGCGCTGGGCAACCTGCCCTCGTCGCCGAAGGCCCTCGAGGACCCGACGCTGCTGGCCAGCAAGAACGACTACTTCAGCAACGCGCCTACCGGCGAGATCTTCGGCGCCGGCGCCAAGGACTTCAAGCCGGTTTACCTCGGCCCGAAGAACCAGGCGGTGCGTGACGCGGTGGAGAACGCTCTGCGCAGCATCGAGCAGGGGCAGCGCACGCCGGCCCAGGCATGGGACGACGCGCTCAAGGCCGGTGAAGCAGCCTCCAAGTAAACGGAGGTCGTGGACTCGCGACCGGCCGTGGTCATAGCGAGAAAGCAGCGAGGGTGGCGCCGGAACTCACCGGCGCCACCCCGCCGCGCGACCCGACCGGCCCGGATCGGAAGGAAGCCCCGATGACACCCAACACCGCGGACCGTACGCGCCGTGGCCGGCCCGCGCACCGCCACGCACAACCCCCACCACCTCGCAAGGCCCGCGGTACCTTCGGCACCCGGCTCGACCTCAAGACGTCGCCGTACCTGTACGTCGCGCCGTTCTTCGTGATCTTCCTGATCTTCCAGCTCTACCCGCTCGTCTACACGTTCTGGGTATCGCTGCACAACCAGCCGCTCGGCGGCGAGGGCGAGTTCGTCGGCGCGGACAACTTCACCGCCCTGATGAAGGACGAGCAGTTCTGGAACTCGGTCTACAACACGCTCGGCATCTTCGTCGTCTCGACGGTCCCGCAGCTGCTCCTCGGCCTGTACCTGGCCAACGCGCTCAACCGCAAGCTGCGCGGGCGCGGGTTCTTCCGGATGACCATGGCGGTGCCGATCATCACCTCCACCGCCGCTGTAGCGATCATTTTCGGCCAGATCTACAACCGCGACTTCGGCCTCGCCAACTGGGTGCTCGGCTGGTTCGGCGTGGAGAACATCGACTGGCGAGCTACCAAGTGGGCCTCCTGGATCGCGATCTCCACCATGGTCGACTGGCGCTGGACCGGATACAACACGCTCATCTACCTGGCCTCCATGCAGTCGATCCCCAAGGACCTGTACGAGTCGGCAGCGCTCGACGGCGCCTCGGCCCGCCGCCAGTTCTGGCAGATCACGGTGCCGATGCTGCGCCCGACGATCATCTTCACGGTGATCATCTCGACGATCGGTGGCTTGCAGCTCTTCGCCGAGCCGTTGATGTTCTCGTCCGGCTCCGGCAACTACACCGGCGGCACGCTGCGGCAGTACCAGACGGTGACGATGTACCTCTTCGAGAACATGTTCACCCGGTTCAACCTCGGGTACGCCGCGACCGTCGCCTGGGCGCTCTTCCTGCTGATCGTGATCGTCGCGTTCATCAACTACCTGCTGACCCGTCGCATCGGCTCGGCGAAGTGAAGGGAGGCCGGTGATGCCACGCAACAACGCGGACACCGCCGTGATCACCCCGGTGGCCCCGGGCGCCATCTCGGGCCGGCCCCGCAAGCCGAAGGCCGAGGGTGCGGCGTCGCGACTCTGGAAGGCCAGCCCGCTGACCTTCGTGACGCTGATCGCGGCCGCGATCGTGTCGTTCTTCCCGTTCTACTGGATGGTGGTCATCGCGTCCCGCACCAACGACGCGATCGGGAGCGTGCCGCCGCCGCTCACCCCGGGCGGCAACCTCATCGACAACGCCAAGCGGGTCCTCGACAACGAGAACGCCGCGTTCCTCACCGGCCTGACGAACTCGCTGATCATCTCGACCGTGGTCACGGTCGCCGTCGTGTTCTTCTCGTCGCTGGCCGGGTTCGCGTTCGCCAAGTTGCGCTTCCGCGGCCAGAACGCGATGCTGTTGATCATCTTGGCGACCATGATGGTGCCGGTGCAGCTCGGCCTCATCCCGCTATACCAGATGATGGTCAAGTTCGGCTGGCAGAACCAGCTCCAGGCGGTCATCGTGCCGTCGCTGGTCAGCGCGTGGGGCGTGTTCATGATGCGCCAGTACGTGAGCCAGACCGTGCCCGACGAGCTGATCGAGGCGTCCCGGGTCGACGGCGCATCCACCTGGCGGATCTACTGGAGCATCGTCATGCCGGCGCTCCGGCCGGCCGCCGCGGTGCTGGGGCTGTTCATCTTCATGCAGACCTGGAACGACTTCCTGTGGCCGCTGACCGTGCTCCAGGACCCCGCCAACCCCACCGTGCAGATCTCGTTGCGTAGCCTGAACCAGGCCTACTACACGGACTACTCGCAGGTCTTCGCTGGTACGGCGCTCGCGACGGTGCCACTGGCTATCGTGTTCATCCTGTTCGGCCGTCAGATCATCAGCGGCATCATGGAAGGTGCGGTCAAAGCGTGACGAACGACCAGTCCGAGCTCACAGATCCGACTTTCCCGGCGGACTTCCTCTGGGGCGCGGCCACCGCCGCGTACCAGATCGAGGGGTCCGCCGCGGAAGACGGACGCACACCGTCGATCTGGGACACGTTCAGCCGCACTCCGGGCAAGGTCCGGAACGGCGACACCGGCGATGTGGCATGCGACCACTACCGCCGGGCCCCGGAAGACGTGAAGCTCATGGCGGAGCTCGGGCTGCGCTCGTACCGGTTCTCGCTGTCCTGGCCGCGCATCCAGCCCGGCGGTTCCGGACCGGCCAACGAGGCTGGCCTGGACTTCTACCGCCGGCTGGTCGACGACCTGCTCGGGCACGGCATCGAGCCGTGGGTCACGCTCTACCACTGGGACCTGCCGCAGGCCCTGGAAGACGCCGGCGGCTGGCCGGCGCGCGACACCGCCGCCAGGTTCGCCGAGTACGCCGAGCTGGCCGTCGCCGCGCTCGGCGACCGGGTGAGGTACTGGACCACCCTCAACGAGCCGTGGTGCTCGGCGTTCCTCGGCTACGGCTCCGGCGTGCACGCCCCGGGCCGCAGCGACGGCGCCGACGCGGTGCGGGCGGGGCACCACCTGATGCTCGGCCACGGGCTCGCGGCGCAGGCCATGCGGGCCAGCCGGGCCGACGCCGAGGTCGGTGTCACGCTCAACCTGTACGCGATCTCACCACTGACCGGCTCGCCCGCCGATGCGGACGCCGCACGCCGCATCGACGGGCTGGCCAACCGCTTCTTCCTCGACCCGATCCTGCGCGGCGAGTACCCCGCCGACGTGGTCGCCGACCTGCGCGAGGTCACCGACTTCGGGCACGTCCGCGACGAGGACCTCGCGGTGATCTCCACACCGCTGTCCGTGCTGGGTGTCAACTACTACAGCCGGTACGTCGTGGGCGCGCCGCCCGAGGGGGAGGAGCCCGGCCCGCACTGGCGAAAGCCGTCGACCTGGCCGGGCAGCGAGCACGTCATGTTCGGCGACCGGGGCCTGCCGGTCACTGACATGAACTGGGAGATCGACGCCCCCGGAATGGTCGAGGTGTTGACCCGGCTGCACCGCGAGTACCCGGAGCTTCCGCTCTACGTCACGGAAAACGGTTCGGCGTTCATCGACGAGGTGGTCGACGGCGAGGTGCACGACGCCGATCGGCTGGCGTACTTCGATGCCCACCTGCGGGCCTGCCATGAGGCGATAGCGGCTGGCGTGCCGCTACGCGGCTATTTCGCATGGTCACTCATGGACAACTTTGAATGGGCTTGGGGATATTCGAAGCGCTTCGGCATGGTCTATGTCGACTACGAGACTCAGGCCCGAATCCCGAAGTCGAGCGCCAAATGGTACGCCGCGGTGATCCGAAACAACGGTTTGGCCGCACAATAGTTGTGGTCAGCCACTATGGAGGGGCCGGGGCAACGGACCCTACCTGGTTCCGGCACCGGCCCGCCCGCCGTCCGAGGAGCACACGATGACTACGCAGCGCACGCGGTCGCTCGGCCGTCCCACCCTTGATGCGGTGGCTGCCCGCGCCGGGGTTGGTCGGGGGACCGTGTCCCGCGTCGTCAACGGCTCGCCGCAGGTCAGCCCGGAGGCGCGGGCGGCGGTGCAGCAGGCGATCGACGAACTGGGGTACGTGCCGAACAGGGCGGCGCGCG
This sequence comes from Micromonospora sp. CPCC 206061, assembly GCF_036906915.1. Classification (NCBI taxonomy): domain Bacteria; kingdom Bacillati; phylum Actinomycetota; class Actinomycetes; order Micromonosporales; family Micromonosporaceae; genus Micromonospora; species Micromonospora sp. CPCC 206061. Next base: position 76,454 of record NZ_JBAKHX010000027.1, on the reverse strand, counting down.
CCCTCGTCACGCAGCGAACCGACTCGGTGGCCCTGGTCATCTCCGAGTCGGGCGAGAGGCTGTTCGGTGAGCCGTTCTTCGCCGGCATCGTCCGGGGCATCCACGCGGGACTGCTCGACACGCCGATGCAGCTGTGGCTCGCGCTGGCCCAGTCCCCGGCCGAGCGGGAGAAGGTCGAGCACCACCTGACCAGCCAGCACGTCGACGGCGTACTGCTGCTCTCGCTGCACGACGCCGACCCGCTGCCGACGCTGCTGCAGCAGCGCGGCCTGCCCACCGTGCTCGGCGGCCGCCCGGCGAGGATGCTCGCGCCGGACGCCCAGCACGCCAACTTCGTCGACGTCGACAACGCCGGTGGCGCCCGGCAGGCGGTCGAGTTCCTGATCAACAAGGGGCACCGCCGGGTCGCCACGATCACCGGTTCGCAAGACATGGGCGTGGGCATCAACCGGCTCGCCGGATACAAGGAGGCGATCCGGGCGCACGGCGGCTCGGTGACCGAAAACCTCATCGCGTACGGCGATTTCAGCGAGGCCAGCGGCACGGCGGCGATGCGCCGGCTGCTGGACGTGAGCCCCGACCTCGACGCGGTGTTCGTGGCGTCCGACCTCATGGCGTTGGGCGCGCTCCGGGCGCTCCGAGAGGCGGGCCGCCGGGTGCCGGACGACGTCGCGGTCGTCGGGTTCGAAGACAACGAGTTCGCCCGGCAGTCCGACCCGCCGCTCACCACCGTGTTCCAGCCGGTGGAGGAGATGGGACGGCAGATGGCGCACCTCCTGCTGTCGCTCATCCGGCGCGATGAGCTCGACCTGCCGTACGTGCTCCTGGACACGCACATGGTGGAGCGGGCCTCTGCCTGATATACAGGTATCGATCCCGCTCGTCGTTTGTCGCGGCCGAGTCACCGCGCCGCAACAGGGACGAAATGGTCATCGGGCATCCTGACTGGTAACCGGCGCGGGAGCGTCGGCGTGCCGACGGGAGGCTTGTCATGTTGCTGCGGGTTCGGGTGACTTTGCCTGACCGGCCCGGTGCGCTGGGGCAGGTCGCCCGCACGCTCGGCGTCGCCGGTGCCGACATCGTCCAGGTGGTGGTGCTGGAGCGGCTCGGTGGCCGGGCCGTCGACGACTTCACGGTCGTGTGGCCGGGCGCCTCGCGCGTCGAGCGGCTGCTCGCCGGCCTCGCGGCGATCCCAGGAGTCCACGTCGACGGCATCTGGCGGGCGATCGGTGCGCCCGTCTCCGGCGGTCACGACGCCGAACTGCTCGCCCAGGTCGCTGGCAACCCGGTCGACGGCCTGTCCACCCTCGTCGACGCGGTGCCCGGCCTGCTGGCCGCGGACTGGGCCGCCGCGGCCGTCGTGCCGGCAGACTGGGCCGCGCGCAGTGGCGCGCGCACGCCCGACTCGCCGGTGCCCACCGGAGGCGAGCCCGCGGTGGCGTACGCGAGCTGGCGCGCGCCCGCCCCGCTGCGACTGCCCGAGGTGACCCCGCTGCGGGCCCGCCCGCTGACCGGTCCCGACGGCGCCCGGTACGCGGTCGCGCCGCTCGGCCGCGCCGGCCTCGTGCTGATGGTGGCCCGGGTCGACACAGACGACCTGCCCGCGGCCGCGTTCCACGTGACCGAGGTCGACCGCATCGCGCAGCTCGTCCGCGCGGCCGCCGTGATCCTCGGCGACCGGCTCGATCTGGTCACCGCACCACCGCTGGCCGCTCGACCATAAGAGGGGCTTCGAAGTCATGGCGCTGTGGCGAATCAGAGCGACGGTGGACGACCGGCCGGGATACCTGTCGGTGCTTACCGCCAGCCTGGCACTCAAGTCGGTCAACATCCTCGCGGTACAGGTACACACCACCGAGGCGGGAGCCGTCGACGACTTCCTCGTCGACGCGCCGGACGCGCTCACCGAGGCCGAACTGGTGGCCGCCGTCGAGAGGGGCCGGGGCCGCGACGCCTGGGTCAGCCGTACCGAGGCACGTGACCTCGCCGACCAGCCCACCCGGGCGCTCGGCCTCGCAAGCCGGCTGGTGCGCGACCCCGACTCGCTTGGCGACGCGCTGTCCGCGCTGCTCGGTGCCGACGCGGTGATCTGGCGCCCCGCGCCGGGCCACAACCGGTACGGCGCGGACCGGGGCGCGATGCGGCTCGTCGACCCCACCGGCGGCGCGTACGAGATCAGCCGGCCGGCGCCGGCGTTCACCCCGGCGGAGTACGCCCGCGCGCAGGCGCTCGTCGACCTCGCCGCGACCGTGGTGCGGCAGGCCGCCGACCAGGTCACGCTGGTGCTACCCGACGCCACCGAGGTGCGGGTGCGCCCAGCCGTTGGGGAGGACCTGGCCGCCGTCCGCGCCATGCACGATCGTTGCTCACCAGGCAGCCGCTACCGCCGCTACCTGGCCGTCACTCCGGGTCCCTCGCAGGCGCAGCTCGCCCGGCTCATCGACCCGGCGCGGGGGGTGACGCTGGTGGCGCTCGCCGACGACGGGCGGCTGGTCGCCATGGCCAACCTGATCGCCGAGGGCGACCTCGGCGAGGTAGCGGTCCTGGTCGAAGACGCCTGGCAGCGGCGCGGCCTCGGCACCGCGCTGCTGCGCAGGCTGGTCGCGCACGGCACGCGGGCGGGGTACGCCGCGCTGGTGGCGCACACGCACGTCGACAACCGGCCGATGTTGACGGCGTTGCGGCGGGTGGGCCGGTCCGGCCCGCTCGATCGCGACGGCTCCCTCCTGACGGTGACGCTGCCACTGGCGGCAGCCGCCGACCACGCGGCTGCCGCCACCGGTTAGGTAGCCGGGATACAGGGTGTCCTAGGGGAAGTCGCCGTGCTTCACAAAAGAGAAACAGTGTGGGAACATTGTTGCTCATATATGGGAGCGCTCCCATTTTGACTCGGACCCGACCCCGTGCGCCCGGACGTGACGAGAGGCGGATGCGCCCACATCCGCCCCTCGATGTCCCCTCCACTACGCGTGGTCGCGCGCGGCTCCACGGACAGGAGCGATTCTAGTGGCAAATAGGACCAGGTGGTATCGACGAACAGTAGCGGCCGCGGCGGCCGCGATACTCGCCGCGGGAGCCGCGATCTGGGCCGCGCCCCAGTCGGGCGCCGCCGCGGGCCCGTACAACTACGGTGAGGTACTCCAGAAATCCATCCTCTTCTACGAGGCCCAGGTATCCGGCCGGAAACCGGCGTGGAACAGGGTCTCCTGGCGGGCCGACTCGGCACTGACCGACGGCGCGGATGTTGGGCTCGACCTGACAGGTGGCTGGTACGACGCCGGCGACCACGTGAAGTTCGGCTTCCCGATGGCGTTCACCACGACGATGCTGGCGTGGGGCGCGGTGGAGTACCGCGACGCCTACGACGCGTCGGGACAGCTCACGCACCTGCTCAACAACCTGCGGGTGCCCAACGACTACTTCATCAAGGCGCACCCCTCCGCCAACGTCCTCTATGGACAGGTGGGCAAGGGCGACGACGACCACAAGTGGTGGGGGCCGGCAGAGGTGATGCCGATGGCGCGGCCCGCGTACAAGATAGACGCGAGCTGTGGCGGCGCGGACCTGGCGGCCGAGACGGCGGCCGCGATGGCAGCCTCCTCCATGGTCTTCCGGCCGACGGACGCCGCCTACGCCAACACCCTGCTCAGCCACGCGCGGCAGCTCTACACGTTCGCCGAGACGGTCAAGCGGATGTACCACGAGTGCATCACCGACGTGACGAGCTTCTACCGGTCCTGGAGCGGTTACGCGGACGAGCTCGTCTGGGGCGCCATCTGGCTCTACCGCGCCACCGGCGAAGCGACCTACCTCGCCAAGGCCGAGGCCGGCTACGACGCGCAGGGCAACGAAAACCAGACCAGCACCAAGATGTACAAATGGACGATCTCGTGGGACAACAAGCAGTACGGCAACTACGTGCTGCTGGCCAACCTCACGGGCAAGCAGAAGTACATCGACGACGCCAACCGGTGGCTCGACTGGTTCACCGTCGGGGTCAACGGGGAGAAGGTGCGCACCTCGCCCGGCGGCATGGTCGTCGTGGACAGCTGGGGCGCGCTGCGATACGCGGCCAACACCGCCTTCGTCGCGCTTGTCTACAGTGACAAGACGTCCGACGCCGCGCGCAAGACGCGATACCACGACTTCGCGGTGCGCCAGATCAACTACGCGCTCGGTGACAATCCCCGCAGCTCAAGCTACGTCATCGGGTTCGGCGCCAACCATCCGAAGAACCCCCACCACCGCACCGCGCACGGCTCGTGGTGGGACAACATGACGGTGCCCACCAACACGCGGCACGTCCTCTATGGAGCGTTGGTCGGTGGCCCGTCGTCGCCGGACGACGCGTACAAGGACGAGCGCAACGACTACGTCATGAACGAGGTCGCCACCGACTACAACGCCGGCTTCACGTCGGCGGTGGCCCGGCTCTACAAGGAGTACGGCGGCACCCCGCTCGCCAGCTTCCCGCAGCCGGAAACGCCGGACATCGACGAGTTCACCGTGGAGACCACGGTGATGCAGAACGAGCCGCGCGCCACCGGCCTCAAGGCCATCATCTACAACAAGTCCGCGTTTCCGGCCAAGGCGCTGACCAAGTCGGTGTTCCGGTACTACTTCACCCGTGAGGGCACGGCCGCGCCGGTGGTGACCCCCGGGTACACGCAGGGCTGCCCGTCGCCGACCGCAGCGCAGCAGTACTCCGGTGACATCTGGTACGTCGAGGTGAACTGCACCGGATACACGATCGCGCCCGCCGGGCAGTCGCAGCACCGGATGGAGGTGCAGTTCAAGATCGGCGTACCCGAGGGCGGCACCTGGAATTCGGCCAACGACCCGTCTTACCAGGCGGCGACCGGGCCGAACCGCACCGTGCCGCTCTGGGAGAACGGCGTGAAGCTCTGGGGTGACGTGCCCGGCAGCGTGACCCCTGGGCCCACGACGCCCGGGCCGACCACCCCGGGCCCGACCACCCCGGCTCCGACGACGCCCGCGCCTACCACCCCGGCTCCGACAACCCCCGCGCCTGGTGGGCCTTGCTCTGTCACATACAGCACCAATGACTGGTCGACCGGGTTCACGGGCAGCGTCACCATCCGGAACACGAGCGCGACGGCGTGGCAGTCGTGGACGCTCGCCTTCACCTTCCCGAGCGGCCAGCGGATCGGCCAGGGCTGGAGTGCGCGCTGGACGCAGACCGGCGCGGCGGTCACGGCCGTGAACGAGTCGTACAACGGTGCGGTGGCGGCAGGCGGGACGGTGAGCGCGGGCTTCAACGGCACGCACACCGGGACAAACCAGCGACCAACCTCGTTCACGATCAACGGCGCGACCTGCACGGTCGCATAGCAAGGGCCGGACACACCCCGCCTCCACTGCGGGTCGCCTGTCGGCGACACCGCGTTGCGGGTACGGTATTCGGCGTCACATTCGTCGAGACCGGACCGTGGGGCGGAGGTGGGGTGTGCCGGTCACAGGGCAGCGCGTCGTCAGGCGGACGCTAGGTCGGCGCTTGACCCGGCTGCGCACCGGCGCCGGGATGAGCCGCCGCGAGGTGGCCGAGGCGCGGTTGGGCATCTCCGAGCCGACGCTGCATCGGATCGAGACCGGCAAGGTCCCGGTCACGGCGGCCAACGTGCGCGCGCTCTGCTGGCTGTACGGCGCCGACCAGAGCGTCACCGACGCCCTGGCCGAGCTGGCGCTCGGCACCTCGCAGGCGGAGTGGTGGGACGCCAGCCCGGTCATCCCGGAGTGGTTCAAGCTGTACGTCGGGCTGGAGGCGTCGGCTTCGCGGATGTTCAGCTACGACGGCGAGGTCGTGCCGGGCGAGTTGCAGACCACGGAGTACGCCCGTGCCGTCTTCGGTGCCGAGCAGCCGCACGAGTCCGAGCCGGCCGAGCGCCACATCAAGCTGCGCATACAGCGACAGAAGACGCTCTTCGGCCGTACGCCGCCGCCCCGACTGGTCACTGTGCTCGGTGAGGGCGTGCTGGTCCGCCCGGTGGGCGGCGAAGAGGTGCTCAAGGCCCAGATCGAGCACCTGCGCCGGCTGTGCCAAGAAGACAATGTAGACATCCGGGTGCTGCCGTTCGCGGTGGGGGCGCATGCGGCGATGGCTGGGGCGTTCCGCATACTGGAGTTCGACGACCCCGACGATCCGGATGTGGTCTACCTGGAGTCCCATGTGGGCGCCCTGTACCTGGAAGAGCAGGCCGAGGTAGACGAGTACCGCCGGATCTTCGACTTGATCAGCAAAGACGCTGTGCCGGTGGAGGAGTACCGATGACCGGGATACCGGGCGCCAACCAGAAGCCCGCGACCGCTGCGCGCATCTACGACTACTTCCTGGGCGGCATCCACAACTTCACCGCTGACCAGGAGGCGGCGAAGGCGATCATGGGCAGGGCGCCGTCGATTCAGGCCATCGCGCGTACCAACAGGGCCTTCCTCGCCCGTGCGGTGCGATACCTGACCAGCGTTGGCGTGAAGCAGTTCCTCGACGTCGGCTCGGGGATTCCCACCGTGGGCAACGTTCACGAGGTGGCCCAGGCCGAGATTCCCGACGCCCGAGTGGTCTATGTGGACATCGACCCGGTTGCCGTGGCCGAGAGCCTGGAACTGCTTGAGGGCAACCAGTGGGCCACCGCCGTCCGCGGTGACCTGCGCGACGCGCGTGCCCTGCTCGACGCGCCTCAGATCCGCAAGCTGCTCGACTTCGACCAGCCGATCGGCCTGCTGCTGGTTGGCGTGCTCTATTTCGTGCCCGACAACGCCGAGGCGTACGCCGCGGTCGCCGACCTGCTCGCCCCGCTCGCGTCCGGCAGCCACCTCGTGCTGTCACACGGCACGCTTGAGGGCAAGGCGTTCAGCGAGGGCGATCTCAAGTCCACTCAGGACGTGTATCGGCGGCAGACCGCGACGCCGCTGGAGATGCGTACGCGCGAGGAGATCGCGCGGTTCTTCGACGGTCTCGACCTGGTCGAGCCCGGGCTCGTGTGGCAGCCGGAGTGGCGGCCCGACCCCGCTGAGCAGGGAGATTTCGACGCCGAGCCGGAGCGTTCCCGGATGCTGGCGGGCGTCGGGCGCCTCCCGTAAGGGCGGCGCTCTCAGTCCGCTAGCAGGCCGTCGAACTCGCCGCGCTTGGCGCCGTAGAGGAACGAGTCCCACTCCTCGGTCGTGAACCGCACGGTGCCGGCCTCCGGCGCCTTGCTGTTGCGGACTTCGACGTGTCCCTCGTGCCGGCGCGCTTCGACGCAACTGCCGCCGTTGCCGGTTGACCGGCTAGACATGATCCAGCTCGACTTGCTGTTCATCGAGGTACTCCCTTGTACGTCTGGCTACCTTGCTGTCTGTAGTCGGGCTGGCCTGAGCCATTGCCAGGCGCATGATCCCGTTGCACCGTGGGAGGCAAACACGTCTGCCGTCACCCTCAGCGTTTCTTTCACCGCGAAAGTTTGACGCACCTAGCGTAGCCGAAACCGACCGGCATGCACGATCTCGTTTTGACAGTTGTCGCCGTGAAATCTTGCACGCCCCCTGGCGTTGCTGTCATGATTCAGATGTGCTGAGGGGCAACCCTCGGCACCGGCTACCACCCGGTTCGCCGTAGTCACGAGGGGATGGCTGATGGAAGTCCTCCACCCCACCGCCGCGGCAGACGCCGCACGTCTACAGGCACGGGTGGACCAGCTCGAGGCGCACGTGGCCCGGCTGGAAAGTGAGCGAGCCGCCCTACGGTGGATGGCCGGGCACGACGCGCTCACAGGTCTCGCCAATCGGCGGCTCTTTCACGCACTCGCGCCGACCCTGCTGAGCGGCAACCGCCACGCCACCGTGCTCATCCTCGACCTCGACGGCTTCAAGCCGATCAACGACACCTACGGCCACGAGATCGGCGACATGGTGCTCTGCGTCATCGGCGGGCGGCTCGCCTCCTGCCTCGGCGCCGACAGCCTCGTCGCCCGGTTCGGCGGCGACGAGTTCGCGGCGCTGCTCACCGGCCGGGCCGCCGACTGCGAGGCGGCCGCCGTCACGCTGTGTGCCGCCATCGCGCCACCGATGACCGTGGCCGGACACACCCTCAGCGTGAGTGCCTCGATCGGTTTGGTCCCGGCCGGCCGCTCCACCGACGTCGCCGACCTACTACGCCGTGCCGACCAAGCCATGTACCAGGCCAAGCGGCGTACCAGGAGCACGGGCCGCCCCGGCACCGCGTGGAAGGTTGCGGTCGACGGGGGCTCGTCGGCGCCGGGCGGCCCGTACCGGCGTGGCGACGCGGTGTGGGTCAACCGCAGCGGCGTACGGCGCGCCGGCATCGTCGAGAGCGCCTCCGACTGGGCCGCTCTCGTGCGGTTCCGCTGCTCGGACGCGTCCGGCACGGTCGTCGACACGATCCCGGTCGGCTGGCTGGGCGTACGCGACGAGGCCGACCCGCACTTGGACCGCGCCCCCGCGGCCTGAATCGCCCCACCCCTCGGCCGCGCGCGGCACCCCCCGGCCGCGCGCGGCCACCCCTCACGCTTGGCCGCGGAGGGTGCCGTGCTCCACACAGGCGGCGGACCAGCCCGCGGGCAGCACCTGGACCTTCATACGGCGGCGGCACACCGGGCAGAAGCGGGGCGGCTCCAGGCGCCGGGCGGCCTCGCACGCGGCGTGGTCACCCTCGGACAGCGGGCCGCCGCAGCGGTCGCACCAGGTGTTCATAGCGTCGAAGACAGCGCCTTGACCGGCATCTTCAGGTCGTCGAGCAGTGCCAGATCCTCCTCGGCCGGCCGTCCCAACGTCGTCAGGTAGTTGCCGACGATCACGGCGTTGATGCCGCCGAGCAGCCCGTCCCGGGTACCCAGGTCACCAAGGGTGATCTCGCGCCCGCCCGCGTACCGGAGAATCGTGCGCGGCATGGCGAGCCTGAACGCGGCGATGGCCCGCAGCGCGTCGCGGCCATCCACGACCGGACGGTCGCCGAGCGGCGTGCCTGGCCGGGGGTTGAGGAAGTTGAGCGGCACCTCGTGCGGGTCGAGCGCGGCGAGCTGCGCGGCGAACTCCGCGCGCTGCTCGACCGTCTCGCCGAGCCCCAGGATGCCGCCGCAGCACACCTCCATGCCGGAGTCGCGCACCATGCGCAGGGTGTCCCAGCGCTCCTCCCACGTGTGGGTGGTGACCACGTTCGGGAAGTAGGAGCGGCAGGTCTCCAGATTGTGGTTGTACCGGTGCACGCCCATCTCGACCAGCTCGTCGACCTGCGCCTGGCTCAGCATGCCAAGCGACGCGGCGACCTGGATGTCGACCGCGGCCTTGATTGCGGCGACGCCCTCCCGCATCTGCTTCATGAGGCGGTCGTCAGGGCCCCGCACGGCGGCCACGATGCAGAACTCGGTGGCCCCGGTGGCAGCCGTCTGCTTCGCCGCCTCGACGAGCGAGGGGATGTCGAGCCACACCGAACGCACCGGCGAGGTGAACAGGCCGGACTGGGAGCAGAAGTGGCAGTCTTCCGGGCAGCCGCCGGTCTTGAGCGACACGATGCCCTCGACCTCGACCTCCGGCCCGCACCAGCGCATCCGGACCTCGTGGGCGAGCTGGAGCGCGTCGGAGATGTGCTCGTCAGGCAGCCGTAGCACGGCGAGCACGCCGGCTTCGTCGAGGCCGACGCCCCGCTCCAGTACCTGGTTCCGGGCGAGGTCGAGGATCTCTGGCATGGTCGTACCCTACAAGGCGCAAAACCTATAGCACGCGCGGCGACAGCGAGTGAGCATCGCAGGGCCGGCCACGGCCCGAGGAGCGGAACGAGCGCGGAGCCGCGCCCAGAAAGCAGAGTGTGAGATGGATGGCTGGCTGGCGGCGTTGAAGCGCCGCGCCGAGCTGCGCGCGAAGGCCGGCCTGGCGCGCGAGCTGCGCCCGCGCGGCCCGGCGGGCGGCGTGGTCGACCTCGCGGGCAACGACTACCTGGGCCTGTCCGTTCACCCGGAAGTGATCGCGGCGGCGCAAAGGGCACTGACCGAGTACGGGTTGGGTGCGACCGGATCGCGGCTGGTGCGCGGTTCGACCGACGCGCACCACGAGCTGGAGAAGGAGCTCGCCGCCTGGATGGGTGCCGAGGCCGCGCTGGTGTACTCGTCCGGGTACCTCGCCAACCTCGGCGCGGTGCGGGCGCTGGTCCAGCCGCGCACGGTGTTGATCTCCGATGCGCACAACCACGCCTCGCTCATCGACGGCTGTCGCATATCCGGCGCCGAGACGGTGGTGACGCCGCACGGCGACGTCTCCGCGGTGGCTGACGCACTGGCCGCGGCCGGCGGACGCCAAGCGGTCGTCGTCACCGAGTCGATCTTCTCGGTAGATGGTGACCTGGCGCCGCTCCCCGCCCTGCACGCGGTCGCCCGCCAGTACGGTGCGCTGCTGCTGGTCGACGACGCGCACGCGCTCGGCGTGCTCGGTCCCGACGGCGCGGGCGGGGTCGCGGCCGCCGGCCTCACGGGCGAGCCCGACGTGGTCGTCACGGCCACCCTGTCCAAGTCGCTTGGCGCGGCCGGCGGGGTGGTGGCCGGCCCAGCGGCGCTCGCCCGGCACCTCGTCGACACCGGGCGGACGTTCATCTTCGACACCGCGCCACCGCCGGCCGTCGTCGCCGGCGCGCTGTCCGCACTGCGGCTGGCACGCGCCGCCGACCCGCTGCGGTCCGAGCTGCGCCAGCGCGCGGACGATGCGGTACGCCGGTTGCGCGCCACCGGGTTCGAGGTGTCCACCCCGGATGGCGCCGTCATCTCCGTGACCGCCCCCGGCCCCGAGGAGGCCGTCGCGTGGGCAGCGGCGTGCCGGGAACGCGGCGTGGCCGTAGGCTGCTTCCGTCCGCCATCCACTCCGGACAGTCGGGCCCGGTTGCGCCTCACCCTCAACGCTGGCGTGCCGCGGGTCGACTTCGACCGGGCCCTCGACGTGATCGTGGAGTGCGCACCATGAGTTCGGAATGGCGCGGTCCCGTGCTGGTGACCGGCACCGACACCGACGTGGGCAAGACGGTCGTCACGGCCGCCATCGCCGCGTCGGCACAGGCCGCCGGGCTGCGGGTCGCCGTCATCAAACCAGGACAAGCGGGTGCCGGTCCGGGCGGGCTCTCCGACATCGACGTCGTCAACCGGCTGGCCGCCCCGGCGACCGCGCGCACCCTGGCCGCGTACCCCGACCCGCTGGCACCGCTCGCCGCCGCCCGGGTGGCCGAGCTGCCGCCGTTGGAGCTGTACGCGGTGGTCGACGAGGTGCGCGCCGAGGTCGAAAAGCACGACCTGGTGCTGGTCGAGGGCGCCGGTGGCCTGCTCGTGCCCATGGGGTTGCGGCCCTCCGGCTCACCGTGGACAGTGGCCGACCTGGCCGTGTCGCTCGACGCCCAGGCCGTGGTGGTGGCGCGCGCAGGCCTGGGCACGCTCAACCACACCGCGCTGACGCTGGAGGCGCTCGACCGGCGCAGCGTGTCGGCGGGCGTGGTACTGGGCGCGTGGCCACCGGAGCCAGAGCTGGTCCACTGGGAAAACCTGAGCGAACTGCTCCCCACGATGGTCGGCGCCCTGCCCGACGGGGCCGGCTCGATGGATCCGGGCGTCTTTCAGCGCTCCGCCCCCGGCTGGCTGACCCCACCCCTGTACGGCGTCCTGGACGACTGGCGCACCTGGGCCGAAGAGGTCTCCTAACCTGCTGCCCTCGCCCCTCGGCCGCCCCTGTGCGGCCGGGCGCTCTGTGCGGGCGGCGCGGAGGTGTGGTGGCGAAGTGTCAGGGTGTCGGGCATGCGGAAGGAGAGGTTGTCGGGGGTCCAAGGGGCGCGGACTACCTCTGCCGATCGCAGAAGAAGGGCCGTTTCGGTTACGACCACCTCGGACTCCATGCGGGCCAGGTGGGCGCCGACGCAGCGGTGGGCGCCGGCACCGAACGCCAGCTGGCGGCGGGAGCCGCGCTGGCCGGGGCGGAAAGCGTCGGGGTCGGGCACGATCGACGGGTCGCGGCCGGCTCTCGCGAGCCAAAGGACGATGCTCTGGCCGCGCATCACCGGCGTGCCGCCCAGCACAGTGTCGCGGGCGGCCACCCGGCGCCAGGTCACGATCGGGGGTTCCAGGCGCAGGCCCTCTTCGACGACGTCGGCGGGGGCGATGGTGCCGGCGGTCAGGCCGTCCAGCACTTCCGGCTCGCTGGCCAGGCGGTGCAGGAGCAGGGTCAGGAACTGCGACGTGGTCTCCTGACCGGCCACCAGGAGGAAGAACAGCGCGCCGACGGTCACGTCCAGGTCGCCGGAGTGCTCGCGCAGCCGCGCCGGCAGTCCCGGGGCGCCGGAAGCGAACTCGCGCAGTACACCGTGGAAGCGGCCGACCGTCTCGGCGAGCGCGAGTTGGCGGTCGAGGTCGACGGGTGCCCAGAAGAGTTCCAGTGCCGCCCGCGCGAACTCCTTCACCACGTCGACCTTAGCGTCGGGCAGCTCGACGAGCCGGGCCAGGACGAGCAGCGGTAGGTCGGCCGCCAGGTCGGCGTACACGTCGATGGTCTCGCCCCTGTGGAGCGCGGCGGCGAGCCAGCCGACCCGCTCGCGCACGACGGCGGTCAGCCATGGGCGCTGCGCTTCGACGCGGTGCGGGTGCAGCGCGTCCGCGACGATCGCGCGGATGGCGGGGTGGCTGGGGCCGCCGTTGTTGGCGAGGGTGGGCGGCAGCCGGAAGCCGTACCGGGTGAGCACGCGCAGCGCCGCGACCGGGATGGGCGTGACGGCGTCGAGCGCGTTGTCGGGCGGGTAGGTGTGCGGGTCGGCGAGCACCTCGCGGACCAGCGCGTGCCGGGTCACGACGAGGTGCTCGGCGCCGGTGTGGTCGGCGACGGTGAGGACGTCGGGTCGGTCGCCGGTGTCCAGCCAGGTCCGGAAGAGCACGCTGGTCAGGCTACCGGTGCCGCCTCCGCCACCGGCCCTAACCTGACCTCCCACACCGTCGTGCGTTTCACAGCGGCGTCCTCCAGCGTCGCGACGACCGGTACCTCGTAGACGGCGACCTCTCGCAGGTCGGCCTTGGGCAGGTAGGCGCGACCGGGGTCACCGGCCAGCGTGCGGGCGCCGCCCTCGGCGGCCCGGCGCAGATACGCGAGCATGCGGCCAGCCATCTCGCGGCTGTAGAAGACGTCGCCCGCGAGGATGACGTCGTCGGTGGGGGCGGTGTCGAGCACATCGGCGAGGGACGCGGTGATGATGACGCCGTTGGCCGCGGCGTTGACGGCGATGGCGGCGATCGCGAGCGGGTCGATCTCCACGGCGGTGACGCGCGCGGCACCGGCCCGGGCGGCCGCTATCGCGACCAGCCCGGATCCGGCGGCCAGGTCGAGTACGCGCCGGCCCGCCACGAGGTCCGGGTTGTCCAGCACGTACCGGGCGACAGCCTGCCCGCCGGCCCAGGCGAACGCCCAGAACGGCGGCGGCTGCGTGCCTGCCGCCTCGCCCTCGGTCTCCTCCCACAGGGCGATGGGTTCCTCGGCCTGGTAGAGGTGGATTTCGGGGACGAAGGGCGCCGGTGCGAGCCGGGTGTGTTTCCGGATGAACGATTCCGGGTCGGTCACGCGTGGAATCTTATTATTGACCGTTTTGCTGACCACTGTCCGACTCAATCGGCCAGCCGCTACCGGCACGATCGAACCATCCTGGGGAACGCTCTGCTTGACTGAGTCATCAGTCAGTAAAGAGGCGACATGTCTTTTCTGGAAGTCATCTGGACCGACGACGTCAGCGGCCGCCGCGGCTACCTGGTGATCGACCGGCTGGTACGCGGAGCGGCGAGCGGCGGTGTGCGGATGCGTGACGGCTGCACGCTCGACGAGGTACGCGATCTGGCGCGCGGGATGACGCTGAAAGAGGCGGTGGTCTACTCGCCGCACGACGCGTACGTGCCGTTCGGGGGCGGCAAGGGCGGCATCGACTGCCCGCCCAACGACCCGGACGCGCGGGGCGTTCTCGCCCGGTACGTGGCCGCGATGAAGCCGCTGCTCAAGGAGTACTGGTCGGCGGGGGAGGACCTCGGCGTGCGGCAGAGCGTGCTGGAGGAGGTGGCTGCCGAGGCGGGGCTCAGCTCGACGATCGAGGCGGCCCTGCGCCTGGTACCCGAGCCGCGTGCCGCGCTGGGCAGGGTGCGCGCGGGCTTCGCCGTACAGGTCGACGGGATCAGCCTGGCCGATCTGGTGGGCGGGTACGGGGTGGCGGAGACCGCGCTCGCCGCCGCGCAGCACGTCGGGTTGTCGCTTCACGGTGTACGGGCGATGGTGCAGGGCTTCGGGTCGATGGGCGGTGCCACGGCACGGTTCCTGGCGCGGGCGGGCGTGACGGTGGTCGGGATCGCCGACGCCGACGGCGTGGTGTGGCATCCGGACGGGCTCGACGTGGAGGCGCTGCTGCGCGCGCGTGACGAGTACGGGCGGGTGGACCGGTCGGCGCTGCGCCCCGGTGACCGGCAACTGCCGCGCCACGAGTGGCTTTCCGTCGACGCCGAGATCCTGGTGCCGGCCGCACTGTCCTACGTCCTCAACGAGTCCAATGTGGATCAGGTGCGCGCGAGCCTCGTCGTGGAGGCGGCGAACGCCCCGACGACGGCCGCCGCCGAGGCGGCGCTCACCGCCCGGGGCGTACCCGTGATCCCGGACTTCGTGGCCAACGTGGCCACGAACGCCTGGTGGTGGTGGACGCTGTTCGGCGACATCCCGCCGACGGCGGACGCGGCGTTCCGAAAGATCTCCACGACGCTGCGCGGCCTGGTCGTGGAGATGCTGGAGCGTGCGGCGCCAGCGGCCGGTGCTCCGCGCGCCGCCGCCCTCGCCATGGCACAGGAGCGTGCTGTCGCGGCGCGCTCTTGACACCCTTCGCAAGGTGCCGCAGCGGGGCGACGCCTCGTCGTGGGGTGACCGGCTGGGCGTGGCGTGGCAGAACTCCGGGTACAACCAGCCGCCGCACACCTCGTACCACCTCGGTGGCGGCATGGCCGCGCCGCCCGCGCCCGATGCCCGGACCGGGCCGGCGCAGGCGGCCTCGGCGACGCTGCTGGGTGAGTCGCTCGCGGTGGTCGAGCTGCCGGTCGGCGCGGCGCAGGTGGCGGTGGCGGTGGAGACCGTGCGCCTCTTCGCGGACGGGGAGCTGATCGCGGCCCGGCCCGGCCTGTCGGCGGCGGTCGGCGACCGCCTGTGGCTGGTCTTCGACCGCGACGCGGTGGAGGCGGCGCTGGACGGCTACCGAGGCCGGGTCGAGCTGACCCTGACCGGCCACCTGCTCGATGGCCGCTCCTTCCAAGCCCGCATCGAGATCAAGACGTGAGGTGGGGCGCTGCGCCTACCGCACGAAGGCGCAGCGCCCCGGGTCTCCGCGAGCACCCCGAGCCGCGAAGACCCCGTCAGCGTAACCG
This sequence comes from Micromonospora sp. CPCC 206061, assembly GCF_036906915.1. NCBI lineage: Bacteria > Bacillati > Actinomycetota > Actinomycetes > Micromonosporales > Micromonosporaceae > Micromonospora > Micromonospora sp. CPCC 206061. Next base: position 61,047 of record NZ_JBAKHX010000027.1, on the reverse strand, counting down.
GCGTTCGGCCGCGCGCCACGCCGCCTCCGCCCCCGGCGTTGCCTGGAAGACATCGATTTTCTGGGTGCGGCGCAGCAGCGCGCGCATCTCGCCGAGCCCTCCGCTGACCACGCCGAGGGCTCTGGCCTGCACAAGTGCGTTGCCGAGGGCGGTTGCCTCGACGGGGCCCGCGACCACGGGGAGGCCGCAGGCATCGGCGGTGAGCTGGCACAGCAGCGTGTTTTGGGCGCCTCCGCCGACGATGTGCACCGCGTCGACTGAGTGACCACTCAGCTCCTGGGCCTGGCGCACGGCGCGGCGGTGGGCGAGCGCCAGGCTGTCCAGGATGCAGCGGGTGAACGCGGCGGGCGACTCGGGGACCGGCTGGCCGGTGGCGGCGCAAGCGGCGGCGATCCGGGCGGGCATGTCGCCGGGCGGGAGGAAGGCCGGGTCGTCGACGTCGACGATCACGCGGAGCGGCGGCAACTCGGCCGCCTCCCCGAGGAGGGTGGGCAGGTCGGCACCCGGCCAGGCGCGCAGGCACTCCGCCAGCGGCCACAACCCCATCACGTTCCGCAGGTACCGCACGGTGCCGTCGACGCCGGCCTCGTTGGTGAAGTTGGCCTCGCGGCTGGCCGGGGTGAGCACGGGCTCGGGCAGCTCCACGCCGACGAGCGACCACGTGCCGCAGGAGATGTACGCGAACCGGTCGCCGTCGGCCGGCACCGCCACGACGGCCGACGCGGTGTCGTGGGAGCCGACCACGGTCACCGGCACCGGGCGGTCGAGCACCTCGGGGACCACTGTGCCAGCAGGGTCGCCGGGCCGCCGAAGGTCGCCGAAGACCCGCGCGGGCAGGCCCGCGCGGGCGATCAGATCAAGAGACCATTCCCGGGTACGCACGTCGAGCAGCTGGGTCGTGGAGGCGTTGGTGACCTCGGTACCCGCGACGCCGGTCAGCCAGTACGACATCAGATCGGGAATCAGCAGCATGCGTTCGGCTGCCGCCAGTGCGGCTGTGTCGGCAGCCGCGACGAGCTGGAAGAGCGTGTTGAACGGCAGCAGCTGCAGTCCGGTCGTGTCGTACAGCGACTCGGCGCCGAGCTTGCCGACCACTGTGGACATCACGCCGTCGGTGCGGGAGTCGCGGTAGTGCACCGGGTTGCCGAGCAGCGCGCCGTCGCGGTCGAGCAGGCCGTAGTCCACCGCCCACGAGTCGATGCCGACGCTGGCCAGGTCGGGCCGCCGGGCGGCGGCGGCGCGCAGCCCGGCCACGATCTCGCCGTACAGTCGCAGCGCGTCCCAGTGCAGCGTGCCGAGCAGGCTGACGGGGCCGTTGTCGAACCGGTGCACCTCGTCGAGGGTCACCGCGTCGGGCGAGACACTGGCGAGCATCACCCGCCCGCTCGACGCACCGAGGTCGACCGCCGCGACCGGTGTGCTGTGGGAGGCTTTCATCGCAGGAAGGCCGCCGCCACGCCGGCGTCGACCGGCACGTGCAGCCCGGTCGTGTGTGACAGCTCGCCTGCCGTCAGCGCGAACACCGCGTTCGCCACGTGCTCGGGCAGGACCTCCCGCTTCAGCAGCGTGCGCTTGGCGTAGTAGGCGCCGAGCTCCTCCTCCGGTACGCCGTAGACCGCCGCCCGCTTCGCGCCCCAGCCGCCGGCGAAGATGCCCGAGCCCCGCACCACGCCGTCGGGGTTGACGCCGTTGACCCGGATGCCATGCTCGCCGAGCTCGGCGGCGAGCAGGCGTACCTGATGGGCCTGATCCGCTTTGGCGGCGCCGTAGGCGACGTTGTTGGGGCCGGCGAAAACCGAGTTCTTGCTGGAGATGTAGACGATGTCGCCGCCCATGCCCTGCGCCACCATCGCCCGCGCGGCCGCCTTGGCCACCAGGAACGAACCCTTCGCCATCACGTCGTGCTGCAGGTCCCAGTCGGCCTCGGTGGTCTCCAGCAGCGGCTTGGAGATGGACAGGCCGGCGTTGTTGACGACCAGGTCGACGCCGCCGAAGGCGAGCGCGGTCGCGTCGACCGCCGCTTGGACGGCCGCCTCGTCAGTCACGTCCACAGTGCACGGCACGGCCACGTCGGTGCCGCCGATCTCGGTCGCCACGGTCGCCGCCGACGAGGCGTCGCGGTCGGCGACCACGACGCAGGCGCCCTCGGCGGCCAGCCGGAGCGCGATGGCCCGCCCGATGCCCGAGCCCGCCCCGGTGACCAGCGCGACCCGGGTGGCGAGCGGCTTCGGCTTGGGCATGCGGCGCAGCTTGGCCTCTTCGAGCTCCCAGTACTCGATGCGGAACTTCTCCGACTCGTCGATCGGCGCGTAGCTGGAGATGGCCTCTGCGCCGCGCATCACGTTGATGGCGTTGACGTAGAACTCGCCAGCCACCCGGGCGGTCTGCTTGTTGGCGCCGAACGAGAACATGCCGACGCCCGGCACGAGCACGATCGCCGGGTCGGCGCCGCGCATGGGCGGCGAATCGGGGCTGGCGAACCGCTCGTAGTAGGCGCGGTAGTCGTCGCGGTAGGCGGCGTGCAGGTCCTTCAGCCGGGCCACCGCCTCGTCGAGAGGCGCGGTGGGTGGCAGGTCGAGCACCAGCGGGCGGACCTTGGTGCGCAGGAAGTGGTCGGGGCACGAGGTGCCGAGCGCGGCCAGCCGGGTGTGCTCCGCACGGGACACGAAGTCGAGCACCGGGTCGCTGTCGGTGAAGTGGCCGACCTGCGGCCGGTCGGTGGAGGCCAGGCCGCGGATCACCGGTGCCAGCGCCGCCGCGCGCGCTCGCCGCTCGTCGGCCGGCAGCGGGGCGTACCCGTCGACGACCCGCCCGAACGGCTCGGAGCGGCCGCGCTCGTCGATGAACGCCTGCGCGGTGCGGATGATCTCCAGCGAGTTGGCCTCGCACTCCTCGCTCGTGGCACCCCACGCTGTGATGCCGTGCCCGCCGAGGATCACGCCGATCGCGCGCGGGTTGGCGGCCTTGACGGCGGCGATGTCGAGCCCGAGCTGAAAGCCGGGGCGGCGCCACGGCACCCATACGACCCGGTCGCCGAAGCACTCCTTCGTCAGCGCCTCGCCGTCGGCGGCGGTCGCGAACGCGATGCCCGCGTCGGGGTGCAGGTGGTCGACGTGCGGGGCGTCGACCAGGCCGTGCATGGCGGTGTCGATCGACGGCGCTGCCCCGCCCCGCCCGTGCAGGCAGTAGTCGAAAAGAGGAACCATGAGGTCTTCGCGCGCCGGATCCGCCCTGTCGGCAGAGCCGACGATACCGGGGTACACCTCGGTCAGCGCGCGGAGCCGGTCGAGGCGCAGCACGGCCAGCCCGGCGGCAGTGAGCGTGCCGAGGTCGCCGCCGGAACCCTTGACCCACACCAGATCGACCGGCTGGCCGGTCACCGGGTCCACATCGGACCCCTTGGCGGAGGTGTTGCCACCGGCGTAGTTGGTGTTGCGGGGATCGGCGCCCAGCCGGTTGGAGCGGGCGATCAGCTCTTCGACCGTGGACATCAGGCACCCCACCCGGCTTGCTGGCCGCCGACCCGCTCGGCCACGATCTTCTCCGCGTACCCGGACCGGGCGTACGCCGCCATCGGGTCCGGGGAAAGGCCCATCTCCGCGCGCACCTCGGCGAGCAGCGGCCGGACGTCCGTGTTGTACGCGTCCATCAGCACCGCGTTCGCGCCCAGCACGTCGCCGGCCTGCTGCGCGGCGCCGAGTGCCGCCGCGTCGACGATCAACGCCTTGGCGGTGGCCTCCTGCACGTTCATCACCGAGCGGATCTGGCCGGGGATCTTCGGCTCGATGTTGTGGCACTGGTCGAGCATGAAGTTGATCCCCGAGTCAGCGCGCAACGCGTCCGCCTGGACGATCTCGTGCATGATCCGGAACAGCTGGAACGGGTCCGCCGCGCCCACCATCAGGTCGTCGTCGGCGTAGAAGCGGGAGTTGAAGTCGAAGGCGCCCAGCTTTCCCTCGCGGAGCAGGAACGCGACGATGAACTCGATGTTCGTGCCCGGCGCGTGGTGACCGGTGTCGATGACCACCTGCGCCTTCGGGCCCAGCCGGATGCAGTGCGCGTAAGCGGTGCCCCAGTCGGGCACGTCCATGGTGTAGAAGGCCGGCTCGAACAGCTTGTACTCCAGCAGCATGCGCTGGTGGTCGCCCAGCCGCTCGTACACCGCGCTCAGCGCCTCGGCGAGGCGGTCCTGGCGGGCCCGGATCGAGTCTTGCCCGGGATAGTTGGTGCCGTCGGAGAACCACAGCTTCACATCGCGCGACCCGGTGGCGTCCATGATGTCGACGCACTCCAGCAGGTGGTCGAGCGCCTTGCGCCGCACCCGCGGGTCCGGGTTCGTCACGCTGCCGAGCATGTAGTCGTCGTCCTGGAAGACGTTGGCGTTGATGCCGCCGATCCGCACCCCGAGATCGCCCGCGTACTTGGCCAGCGCTTCGTAGTCGTCGACCTTGTCCCAGGGGATGTGCAGCGACACGATGGGGGAGACGCCGGTGTACTTGTGCACCTGCGCGGCGTCCGCGATCTTCTCCTGCGGGTTGCGCGGGACGCCCTTCTGGGCGAACACCTTGAACCGGGTGCCCGAGTTCCCGTACGCCCACGAGGGCACCTCGATCTGCTGGGCCCGCAGCGCCGCCCGTACGTGGTCAGTCATTGAGGGCCTCCGTGTGAGGGGGTTGGGGGGCGGAGAGTGATGAGGCAAGCTGGTCGTCAAGGTTGAAGATCTCTTCCAGGACGACGAAGCCCTCGTCGGGCCGCCGTCCGTCAAGGTTTTCGAAGAAGGGCGCCATCTCCGCCTGCCAGCGCGCGTTGACGTCGGTGCGCTCCATCCCGGCGAGCGAGGCGGCCAGGTCCTCGGTCAGGAAGTACCCCACGAGGAGGCCGTCGTCGTGCAGGAAGAGGGAGTAGTCGTGCCACCCGGTGTCGCGCAGGGCGGCCAGCATCTCGGGCCAGACGGCAGCGTGCCGCTCCCGGTACTCCGCCAGCCGGTCCGGCTTGACCCGCAATATGAAGCAGACGCGCCGCATGCCGCCTCCGAAACGTGCCGCTATCAGTAACGAACCCTGATCAGTAATGAACCGTTTCAACGATTACAACATACGAGCGTTACTCGGAGCGTGTCAAGAAAGAGTCAGCCGGCGCTACGGACGAACTGGCTGGATTCGCGCACGACCAGCTCCGGCTCGAAGATCACCTGCTGGTGCCGGTGGGTTTCAGGGCTGTTGGCCTCTTCGAGTAGCAGGGTCGCGGCGGTCTGCCCGAGGCGCTGCCGCGGCTGGCGTACCGACGACAGCGGCACCGCCGCGGCGGCCGCGAAGTCGATGTCGTCGTATCCGACTAGCGCGATGTCGTCCGGCACCCGCACCTTCTGTCGGGTCAGGCCCTGGAGCACGCCGAGCGCCAGCAGGTCGTTGGCGCAGAACACCGCCGTGGCGCGCGCCGAGCGCGGCATGCCGAGAATGCGGGCGGCGGCGTCGCGGCCGGCGGCGACCGTGGTGCCCGGGGTGTCGAACCGGCGCAGGACTTCCGCGTCGAGGTCGGCCGCGGCGAGCGCCTGCATCGCGCCCTCGTACCGGTCGCGCACCTGCTCCAGCCGGTGCGGGCCGCCGACGAACGCGACGCGCCGGTGCCCGTTTTCGATCAGGTGGCGCATCGCCAGCTCGCCGCCCAGCCGGTCGTCGACCGACACCGAGCACAGGTCAGGGCGCGGCGAGCGGCGGTCGAGAAGCACCACCAGCACGCCCCGGTCGCGCAGCCGGACCAGCCGGGTGTTGGCGTCGTCGATCGGCGTGATGAGCACTCCCTGGACCCGCTGCTCCTCCAGCAGGTCGAGATAGGCGCTTTCCTTGTTGGGGTCGCCGTCGCTGTTGCAGAAGATGACGGCCATGCCGGCCGCGCCGGTGGTGTCTTCGACACCCTTGGCCACGTCGGTGAAGAACGGGTTGGCGACATCGAGCACGACCAGACCGAGCGTGCGGCCCCGGCCGCGGCGCAGCTGCCGGGCGGCGTCGTTGGGCACGAAACCCAGCTCGCTGATCGCCGCGAGCACGCGGGATCGGGTGGTGGGCGCGACGATGTCGGGCCGGTTGAGCACATTGGACACCGTGCCCACGGACACGCCCGCGTGATGCGCCACGTCGCGGATGCTCACCGCTGGTCCCGGCACTGCCACCACCTTCCGAAAGCAGCAGCGTACCTGAGCCGAAGTACGCTGTCCGGATGACTGAGCTGGTGGTGGCCGGACAGACGGTGGCCAAGTACGTGTTGGAGCCCGACATCGACCCCACGCTGTCGCCCCGGCCGTACCTGCACCCCGTCCGGACGCTCGGCGGCGTGACCGTCACCGACGTGTTTCCCGAAGACCACCGCTGGCATCTCGGCGTCAGCCTCGCCGTGCAGGACGTGTCGGGCACCAACATCTGGGGCGGCCGCACCTATGTGCGGGACGCCGGATACACGTGGCTCGAGGACCACGGGCGCATCACGCACGACGCGTGGATCGAGCGCACCGACTCGAAGCTGGCACACCGGCTGCGGTGGGTCGACCCGGCCGGGGAGACGCTGCTGACCGAGGAACGCGTCATCGAGGCGCTTCCGGACCCGCAGGGCTGGACGCTGGATTTTGGGTTCACGCTCACCGCCCCGGAAGGGCGCGACATCGAGCTCGGCAGCCCAGCCACCAACGGTCGCCCCGGAAACGCGGGCTATGGCGGTTTCTTCTGGCGGCTTCCGTCGGGTACACCTGAGGTCTTCACAGCCACAGTGGACGGTGAGGAGAAGGCGCACGGCAGCGTCGAGCCATGGGTGGCGGTGCGCGGTTCCGAGTACACGCTGGTCTTTTCTGGAATCGCGGACGACGACCACTGGTTCGTCCGGGTAGGCGGCTACCCGGGCGTCTGCGCGGCGCTCGCGTGGGAGCAGCCGCTGGCCGTCCCGGCAGGAACGGCCCTGCGGCGCCGCTACCGGGTGCTGGTCGCCGACGGCACTTTGGAGCCTGAAACCATTCAATGACCCGTCGTGGGTGAACAATCCGCTTATGGAGCTGCTGGCGATCTACCGGCGCAGCCTCGCGGAGTTCACGGGCCGGGTGTCGCAGGTCCGCGACGACCAGTGGAAGGCGCCGACCCCGTGTGAGGATTGGGACGTGCGCACGCTCGTCAACCACGTCGTGTACGAGGACCGGTGGGCGCTGCCGCTCTTCCAGGGCGCGACCATCGCCGAGGTCGGCGACCGCTTCGAGGGCGACGTGCTCGGCGCCGACCCCGCCGGCAACGCGCGCGAGGCGGCGGACGAGGCGGTACGCGAGCTGGCCACACCCGGCGCGCTGGACCGGACCGTGCACCTGTCGTTCGGCGACGCGCCGATCTCGGAGTACGTCAACCAGCTCGTCGCCGAGCACATCGTGCACGGCTGGGACCTGGCGACCGCGATCGGCGCCGACACCCGCACGGACGCCGACGTGGTGCGGGCGTGCGCGCAGTGGTTCGCGAGCCAGGAGGAGGCGTACCGCGAATCCGGCATGATCGCCCCACGCGTCGACCTGGGGAGCGGCGCCGGGGAACTTGAGCGTTTGGTGGCCGCTTTCGGCCGCGACCCCGCCTGGCACCCGCCGTCGTAACCGGGGGCGCGGGGGACCTAAGCTTTGGGCATGCGCCAGGAGTGGCATCAGGTACGTAACCCGGGGCTTGAGATCGGACGGCCCACCGACGACTCCGCCGAGGTCAGGGCCCTTGGGCTGGACCATTGGCGTGACCTGCCGCGCGCCCAGACGCCGCCGTGGCCGGACCCGTCGGTCGTCGGTGAGGTGTGCGCCGTCCTCGACAGCGTGCCTCCCGTCGTAGCGCCCTACGAGGTCGAACGGCTGCGGGAGCGGCTGGCGCTCGTGTGCGCGGGCGAGGCTTTCCTACTACAGGGCGGCGACTGCGCCGAGACGTTCGCCGACAACACCGACAGCCACCTCTCCGCGAACGCGCGCACCCTCCTGCAAATGGCGGTCGTGCTTACCTACGGCGCGTCGCTGCCGGTGGTCAAGGTCGCCCGGGTAGCCGGGCAGTACACGAAGCCGCGCTCGGCGCCGACTGACGCGCTGGGGCTGCCGGCCTACCGCGGCGACATGATCAACTCGCTCGACGCGACGCCCGAGGCGCGGGTGGCCGACCCGCAGCGCATGATCCGGGCGTACGCGAACTCGGCGGCCGCGATGAACATGCTCCGGGCGTACCTCGGCGGAGGCCTCGCCGACCTGCACGCCGTCCACGACTGGAACAAGGACTTCGTCCGGCGGTCGGCGGCCGGCGAGCGGTACGAGGCGATCGCCCGCGAGATCGACCGGGCCCTCGCGTTCATCCAGGCCTGCGGCATGCAGGACGAAGAGGCCCTGCGCACGGTCACGCTGTACTGCTCACACGAGGCGCTGGCGCTGGAGTACGACCGGGCGCTGACCCGGGTGGCGAGCGGCAAGGCGTACGGGCTGTCGGGCCACTTCCTGTGGGTGGGCGAACGCACCCGGCAGATCGACGGGGCGCACATCGACTTCGTGTCGCGGATCGCCAACCCGATCGGCGTCAAGCTCGGCCCGACCACCACGCCGGAGCAGGCCATCGAGCTGTGCGAGAAGCTCAACCCGGACAACGTGCCGGGCCGGCTCACGCTGGTGGCGCGGATGGGCAACCACAAGGTGCGCGACTCGCTGCCGCCGATCGTGGAGAAGGTGCACGCCAGCGGCGCCAAGGTGGTCTGGCAGTGCGACCCCATGCACGGCAACACGATCGAGTCGTCGAACGGGTACAAGACGCGGCACTTCGACCGGATCGTCGACGAGGTGCTCGGGTACTTCGAAGTGCATCGCAACCTGGGCACGCACCCCGGTGGCATGCACATCGAGCTGACCGGTGAAGACGTCACCGAGTGCCTGGGCGGTGCGCAGGCGATCGAAGACGTGCACCTGCCCGACCGGTACGAGACGGCGTGCGACCCGCGGCTCAACACCCAGCAGTCACTGGAGCTGGCGTTCCTGGTCGCGGAGATGCTCCGGGGATGATCGATCTCCGGTCCGACACGGTCACCAGGCCGACGGCTGGCATGCGGCAGGCCATCGCCGAGGCCGAGGTCGGCGACGACGTGTACGGCGAGGACCCGACCGTCAACGCGCTCGAAGCCGAGGTGGCGGAGCTCTTCGGCCACGAGGCGGCGCTGTTCACGCCCACGGGCTCGATGGCCAACCAGATCGCCCTCCAGCTGGTCGCCCCGCGCGGCACCGAGCTGCTGTGCGACGCCGACGCGCACGTGGTGACCTACGAGACCGGAGCCGCCGCGGCGCTGGGCGGGATCTCGACGCGCACCTGGCCGGCGGTCGGCGCCGCGATCGACGCCGACCAGGTGGCCGCGATGGTGCGACCCGACGGATACCACGCGGTGCCCACCACGGCGATCGCGGTCGAGCAGACACACAACCGGGGCGGCGGCGGGGTGATCCCGCTGGCCACGCTGCGCGAGCTGCGCCGGATCGCCGACGGTGCCGGCCTGCGGCTGCACTGCGACGGTGCCCGGATCTGGCACGCGCACGCGGCAGACGGGGTGCCGCTCAAGGAGTACGGCGCGCTCTTCGACACGCTGTCGGTGTGCCTGTCCAAGGGGCTGGGCGCGCCGGTGGGGTCGCTGGTGATCGGCTCGGCGGAGCGGATCGCCGCCGGGCGCGTGATCCGCAAGCGGCTCGGCGGCGGGATGCGGCAGGCCGGGGTGCTGGCGGCGGCCGGCCGGTACGCGCTGAAGCATCACCTGGGGCGGCTCGCCGACGACCACGCTCGGGCAGCGCGGCTGGCCGAGGAGCTGGCACCGTTCGGGGTGGTCGCCGGGGCGGTGCGCACCAACATCGTGCCGCTCGACCTCACGAAGGCGCCTTACGACGCGCCCACCATCGCGGCCGCGGCCCGGAAGGACGGCGTACTCGTATCCGTGCTGGGTCCTCGGACCGCACGCCTGGTCACGCACCTGGACCTCGACGACTCCGCTGTCGACCGCGCGATCGAGGTCCTTACGCGGGTAGCGCGCGGCGCATGACGACGCGCCGCCCGGTTTTCGGGCGGCGGTGCTGCTTGAAGCCCGCCCGGGTGAAGAGCGGGATCGTGCCGGTATAGAGGTCCGCCGGCGGCGGCATCTTCGAGGCCGTGTCGACGGGGTAGCCCTCCAGAGCGGTGGCGCCCTGGGCGCGGGCGTGCGCGACGGCCGCCGCGAGCAGCGCGCCGGCGACGCCGGCGCGGCGCCGGTCGCGGCGGATGAAGAAGCACGGCACGGACCAGACCGCGTGGTCGGCCGGATCGTCCGGCTTCAGCGCGGGGGAGCGCAGGATTCTCGGGTACGCCGTCCGCGGCGCCACGGCGGCGGAGTACGCGCCGGATGGACCGAAGAGTTCGACCAGGTCAGCCCACCGGCCGGCGTCGACCGGGTGCACCTCGACGCCACCCATGCCGCGAATCTACAGCGGCTACCCCGCCTCGGGGTGCTCCGTGACGTTCTGGAGGTACAGGGCCTCGCCGAGCTTTTCGATCAGGCCGAGCTGGGTCTCCAGGTAGTCGACGTGGTGCTCCTCGTCGGCGAGGATGTCTTCGAAGATCCGGGCCGACGTCACGTCGCCGATCGAGCGCATGTACTCGATGCCGCGGCGGAGGCGGTCGACCGCCTCCACTTCGATCTTCATGTCGCACTCGAACTGCTCTTTGACGGTCTCGCCGATGCGCAGAGCGAACAGCTTCTGGTAATTCGGCAGGCCTTCGAGGAAGAGGATTCGGTCGGTCAGGACCTCGGCGTGGCGCATCTCGTCGATCGACTCGTGCTTGGTGTGCTTCGCGAGCTTGGTGTAGCCCCAGTTTTCCTGCATCTTGGCGTGCAGGAAGTACTGGTTGATCGCGGTCAGCTCAGCCGTGAGCTGCTCGTTCAGAAATTCGATGACGCGAGCGTCGCCTTGCATGCCGAAGACCCCCACATGAGTTCGTGTGGGGGTGAGCCTACGCCCTGAGCTAGTCAGGCAGCCATTGGCAGCAGCGTGTCGGCGGTGCTCTCCTCGTCGATCAGGTCACAGATGCGGTCCAGGCAGGTGCCACAGCCGGTGCCGGCGCCGCACGCGTCTCCGACGGACTCCTCGTTACGCGCGCCGCAGCGGATCGCGGCGCGAACTTCGCCCTCGCGAACCCGGGCGCAGATGCAGACGTACATGAGGAAACCCTTACTGTGGTTAGCCTGGCCTGAGTAAGGGTGCCCTAAAGAGTCGGGTCAGCGCAAGCGCTTCAGGAGTGTGATGTCGGCATCGTGCCCGACAAAACCCTCGGTGGGCGTTTCCACCACGACCGGCACGCCATCAGTGGCCGGATGCGTCATGAGCTCGGCAAACGCGGCCTCGCCGATCATGCCCTTGCCGATCGTCTCGTGCCGGTCGCGGGTCGAGCCGCAGGCGTCACGGGAGTCGTTGGCGTGTACGAGCCCGAGCCGGTCCGGGCCGACGGCGGTCACCAGCGCCTCCAGCGTCGCCGACATCCCGCCCGGTGTGGCGAGGTCGTGGCCGGCGGCCCAGGCGTGGCAGGTGTCCAGGCACACGCCGATCCACGGGTGCCAGTCGACCGCTTCCAGGTACGGCGTCAGGTGCTCGACCCGTGCGGCGAGCGAGCGGCCGCCGCCCGCGCTGGGTTCCACGAGCAGCTTCGGGCCGCTGCTGGCGGCCGCCTTGTCCAGCAGCGGCAGCAGCGCCTCGCGCACCTGGCGCAGCGCGGCCGCCGCGTGCCCCTCGTTCACCGCGCTGCCGGCGTGGAACACGACTCCCGCCGCGCCCAGCACCGCGCCCCGGTCCAGGGCGTGCGCCAGCGTCGCCGCCGACCTCTCGACCGTCGCCGGGGTCGGCGAGCCGAGGTTGACCAGCAGCGACGCGTGGATGTAGACGGGCACGTCACGCTCGGCGCAGCCGGCGATGAACGCCTCGTCCTGCGCCGGGTCGCCGGGAGACAGCGCCCAGCCGCGCGGGTTCGACACGTAGATCTGCGCGACCTCCGAGCCGGCGCCGTCGACGTACGGCAGTGCCGCCCTTGCCAGACCGCCAGCCGTTGGAGTGTGCGAGCCGACGCGTCTCAGAAACATCCCAGTACGACTTCGGTGCCGGGCGCGACCTGGTTGTTTTCACCCGGGTTCTGGAACCGGACGATGCCGTTCGGGTTGCCTTCCACCCGCGACGCGAGCTGCTGCTGCTGGAGCACCTGCTGGGCCTGCGCGCACGGCAGGTCGACCACGCGCGGCACGATGATCGCGGGCGGGCCCTTGCTGACCTCGAGCTTGATCTCGGCGTTGCGCTCGACGCCCGCACCGTCGCTCGGGCTCTGCCCGATCACCTCGTCTTTGGCGCGCTCCGAGTCCTTGTACTGCTCGACCACCGTGAGGCCGAGCTGCTGGAGCATGGTGCGGGCCTCGTTGATGTTCTTACCGATCACGTTCGGCACGGTGATCGGCGCCTTGCCCTTGCTCACCGTCACCGTGACCGTGGCGCCCGGCTTGACATCGGTGCCAGGTTTCGGGTCGACCGCGATCACGATGCCCTCGGGCAGCGTGTCGTTGAACTTCTTCGGGCCCTCTTTGACGACCAGCTTCGCCTGCTCCAGGTCGACCTTCGCCTGGTTGATGTCGGTGCCCACCACGTCGGGCACCTTGTAGCGCTCCGGGCCGAGCGAGAGCACCAACGTGATCGTGCCGCCCTTGACGATCCGGGCGGCGGCCGGCGGGTCCTGCGAGATCACCATGTCCTTGGCGACCTGCTCGTCGTACCGGCCGTCGGCGTATTTGATCGTGAAGCCACCCTTGACCGCCTGAGCGTCCGCCTCGGCCTTCGCCATGCCGGTGAGCTGCGGCGCCACCGTGTATCGGCCCATGCCGAACCACCAGCCGCCCAGCACGGCCAGCAGGCCGAGCACGACGATGGCGGCCGTGACCGCCGTGCGGCCGCGGCGCTGCGCCATGAGCTGGTCGCGAAGCGCCCGCGCCTTCGCGCCGAAGCCCTGCGGCGTCTCCGCGCGGCGCCGTCCGGGCTTCTGCTCCGGAAGGCGCGTCCACGGCGGGCGCTCCGCGACCACCGACGAGATCACCTGGGTGGGTGCGGACACCTGGCGCAGGATCGCGGTGCTTGCGTTCGACGAGGTGCCGAGGTCGTCGCGCACCTGCTGCACCTCGGCGAGCAGGGCACCGGCGTCGGTCGGGCGGGCGCCCGGATCGCGGCGGGTGGCCCGGGCCACCAGGTCGTCGAGCACGACCGGCAGGCCGGGGACCAGCGCGGACGGCGGTGGCACGTCGCGGTCGACATGCTGCCAGGCCACCTGCACCGGCTGGTCGCCGTCGTACGGCACGCGCCCGGTCAGCATCTCGAAGAGCACGATCCCGGCCGAGTACACGTCGGTGCGCGCGTCGGCGTGACCGTTGGTGACCAGCTCCGGTGCCACGTACGCCACGGTGGCCATCAGGTGGCCGGTTTCGTCGTCGGCGCTCGCCTCGACCGCCCTGGCCAGGCCGAAGTCGGCGACCTTGACCACGCTGTCGATCAGGTTGCTGGCGCCGCCGCTCGGCGCCTCGGCGACCAGCACGTTTTCCGGCTTGACGTCGCGGTGCACCAGGCCCGCCCGGTGGGCCGCCGCGATCGCCGAGAGCATCTGCTCCATGATCGCGAGCGCCTCGCCCGGGTTGAGCCGGCCGCGCTCGGCGAGCACGTCGCGCAGCGTGCGGCCGCGCACGTACTCCATCACCAGATAAGGCAGGCCGCCGTGGGTGCCCTGGTCGTAGACCGCCACCACGTTCGGGTGAGTGAGGCGGGCGATGGTCTTGGCCTCGTCGGTGAAGCGCTCGACGAACCGGGCCTCACGCACCTGGGCCGGGTTTATGATCTTGAGGGCGACGGTGCGCTCCAGGCGCTCGTCGACACCCATGTACACGGTCGCCATGCCGCCCCGGGCCACGCGACCGCGGATGCGGTAGCGCCCGTCGACTAGTGTGCCCAAGAGGGTGTCGGCGACCTGTATCTCCATCGGCAGGCAGTCTATGTGTCCGCCGGCCGTTTGTGTCAGCCGGCTGCGTCCAGTGGCAGGTTGTGTCAACCAGCCGGGGGTGGGTCGGCTGGTGCCGTCGTGGGGTCGGGGCTAGGTGCCGGCGACTCCGGGGCCGCCGTCGTGGGAGCCGGTTCCGGTGTGTTCACGACCGGCGGCGGCGACGTCGGCCGTGGGACCGGCGGGGTCACACAGGCGCACGTTGGGCTGGGTGCCGGCGGTGCCACACCGCCCGGTCCGGGCCTCACCGGCCGAGGGCTCGGCTTGCGCGGGCTGGTCGTCGTGCCGCCCTGCGCGGTCGGTGCGGTCGGCGACGGCGTGTTGCCCGCCGCCGGCTGCTGCGGCGTGGCCCCGGGTATCGACGGCGCGACTGCCGGAAGAGCGTTCGGCTGGCCGGCCGGCTCCTCGGCGGGCAGCGCCCCGAGCCCGGTCACGACCGCGAAGTAGGTGCCCGCGGCGCCGGCCAGTGACAGCACCCCGAACGTCGTCGCGGCAAGCAGCTTGCGCCGTGGGCGCTCGCTCGCCTCGTACTCGGGATAGAGCACGTCGGTCGTCACGTCCTCGGGCGTCGGCTCCGGCCGCCGCGCCATGTCGTACTGCAGCGAACGCCACGCGCCCGCCACCTCGCGGCCAACTCTCCTCACGGTCTCTCCTGTCGTAACGGCGCACCCGGTGAGGGGTGCTGGTGCCGGCCTCACCCGGCGTGGCAGGGTGAGCGGGTGAGCGAACCCTTGCCGCCATCGGACTGGCTGACCCTGCCCGAGGTCGCCGAGCGCCTCGACCTGACGATCAGCAAGGTCAACCAGATGGTCCGGGATCACGCGATGCTCGCGATACGTCGCGACGGCGTGCTGCGAGTGCCCGCTGAGCTGGTGGCCAACCACACCGTGCTCAAGCACCTCCCCGGCGTCCTCACGTTGCTGCGCGACGCTGGGTACAACGACGAAGAGGCGCTGCGGTGGCTGTATGAAGCCGATGACACGCTTCCGGGCGTACCGGCCGAGGCGCTCGGTACCGGTCGCGCCACAGAGGTGAAACGGCGCGCGCAGGCGCTCGGATTCTGACGTGCGCCACCTGACGTACCTGGCTGTCCTCGCCGGCTGCCTGGGCGCCGCGCTGTGGTTGGAGCCGGTGCTGCGGGTGGGAGTACTGCGCCAGTGGCGCCGCCTGCTGCTGACGCTGCTGCCGGTGGTCGTGATCTTCGTGGCGTGGGACCTGGCCGCGATCGCCGCCGGCCACTGGACCTTCGACCCGGCGCAAACCACCGGGGTGGTCCTGCCCGGCGGACTACCCGTCGACGAGCTGCTGTTCTTCGTCGTGGTGCCGGTATGCGCGGTCCTCGGGTTCGAGGCGGTGCGGAAGGTGCTGCGCGAGGAGTGACATACACGGTGGCGGCGCTGCTCGGGGTCGCCGGTGCGCTGGTCGTCGACCTGTTCGTGCTGCGTACCCGGCTCGTGCGGCGGCTGGTCTTCTGGGCGACCTACCCGATCGTGCTGGTCTTCCAGCTCCTGTCGAACGGGATCCTGACCGGGCGGGGCGTGGTGCGCTACGACCCGGACGCGATCATCGGGCTGCGGATCGCGTACGCGCCGGTCGAGGACCTGCTGTTCGGGTTCGCGCTGGTGCTGCTGACCCTGTCGATCTGGACCCGCCTCCGCCCCTAGACCGTGCGGGCTGTGGCCGCGGCCGCCAGGGCGAGCAGGGCTTCGTGGGCTTCGGGGGTCACAGGGGTCGACGACAAAGCTTCGAGGGCCTCGGCGGTCAGCTCGGCGATGCGGCGCTCGGTGCGGTCGAGCGCCCCGCACCCCGTGATGATCTCGCGCAGCTCGGCCACGCCGGCGGTGTCGAGCGTGGGATCACCGAGCCGCGTGGCCAGCACCGTCCGTTCGTGCGGGCCGGCGGTGTCGAAGGCCGCCGCGATCAAGTACGTGCGCTTGCCCTCGCGCAGGTCGTCGCCGGCTGGCTTGCCGGTGACCGCCGGGTCGCCGAACACGCCCAGCAGGTCGTCGCGGAGCTGGAACGCCTCGCCGATCGCCAGCCCGTACGCCGAATAGCCGGCCAGGATCGGTGATGGCGCGTCGGCGATGGCGGCGCCGAGCAGCAGCGGCCGCTCGACCGTGTACTTGGCCGCCTTCAGCCGCGCCACCTTGCTCGCCCGCTCGAACGACGTGTCTCCGGTCGCCTGGGTCAGCACGTCGAGGTACTGCCCGACGGTGACCTCCGTGCGCATCTCGTCGAAGACCGGCCGGGCCCGCGCGAGCGTCTCCGGGGGCAGCCCACCGGTCTGGAGCAGCTCGTCGGACCACACCAGGCACAGGTCGCCGAGCAGGATGGCGGCCGAGTCGCCGAAGCTGTCGGGGTCGCCCCGCCAGCCCGCTTCCCGGTGCCGCGCGGCGAACCGCCGATGTGCCGCCGGCTCACCGCGCCGGGTGTCGGACCGGTCCATCAGGTCGTCGTGGATCAGGGCACTGGCTTGGACGAGCTCCAGGGCGGCCACGGTGGCGACGACCTGGTCGGAGTCGATGCCCCCGGCCCCGCGATACCCCCAGTACGCGAAGGCCGGGCGCAGGCGCTTGCCGCCGCCCAGCACGAAATCGTCGAGGGCGTCGGCGACGGGCAGCAGCGCGTCGTCGACGGCGACCATCCACTCCCGTCGCCGCGTAAGGAACACCGCGAGTGCCTTGTCAACGCGGGACCGCACGCCGGCCAGGTCGGCGGCCGTCGCTGAGTTTTGGTTTCCCCGCACACGATGACGCTAGACGTTCACCTCCTTACCCGCGAGCGTGGTGCCGATCACGGCCCTAGCCAGATACGGGCGGCACGCGGCCACCAACTCGGTGTATTCGCGCGCCTCGGGAACGTGGCGGTGCGCGGCCAGCGGCACCCGTATCCGATCGATCTCTGCCGTGGCCCGCGCCGAGCCGGACCGTACGGCGTCGAGGAGCGCCCCGCCCGCTACCTCGCACGCGCGCTCGACCTCGCCGAGGTCGAGACAGGCCCGCGCCAGCCAGGCGCCGTAGACGGCGGCCGACCGCGGACCGGTGGCGTTGGTGAGCGCGGTCGTGAGCAGCGGCTCGGCCCGCAGCGGACGGCCAAGTGCCGCCAGGCAACGGCCCGCCAGCGCGGACAGCTCGGCGTCGCCGAGCCAGTACAGCCAGGGCGGGTCGTGGCGGGGATCACGCCGCAAGGCGGCGGTCTCGGCCGCCGCGAGCGCGGCGTGCGCCAGGCGTCGCTCGCCACAGCCGGCGGCGGCGATGGCCAACCGGTGCAGCAGGAGCGCCCGCAGCGTCGCGGACGCGCCGCGCCGGGCACCGGCCAGCGCCGTGCGCGCCAGGAGCAGCGCGTCACCGGACTCACCCTCCGCCGCGAGCAGGTGGCTCGCGGAGCCGAGCACGTGCGCCGCGAGCGGGCGGTCACCCGCCGCACCGGCGGCGACGAGCGCGATCCGGTATGCCGACAGGGCACCAGCGGCGTCGCCCGCGTCGGCGGCGACCCAGCCGGTGAGCTGTGCCGCCTCGGCGACCAGCGCGAGCAGCCCACGCCGGGCCGCCGGAGCGGTGCCCGGCTCGACCGTGGCGGCGAGCGCGCCGTCGAGCCGGCGGCCGGCCGGGCCGGCGAGGTCGGCGCCCCCGACGAGGTCGTCGAGGCGGCGCAGCTCGGCCACGGCGGCGCCTAGGTCGTCGGCCGTGCCGCACCGTGAGGGCGCTCCGACGCCGGGTTCGGTGCTGGTGGCCGTTTCGGTCGGTGCTTCGATCGGCGTTTCCGCGGGCCCTCTGGCGGGCGCTCCGGTAGCCGCGAGCCCGCGGGCCAGACCTGCGGCCACGGCGGCGAGGCGTGCGGCGGGCCCGTGCGGGTCGGTGGCCGGCCACCGGTCGGCGGGCCCGGGCCACCGGGCCGGGTCGACCAGCCAGGCGCGGGCCAGCCGCAGTAGCTCGGCCTGCCCGCTGGCGCTGGAGCCGCGGGTGGCACGCCGCGCCGGCCCGCGGCGTGCCAGCGCCGCGGCCGCGACCAGCTCGGGATGTGGCGTGTCGAGCACCACGGCGAGCCAGCCCAGCCAGAACTCACCCGGCACCCGCTCACCGCGCTCCCAGCGCGAGATCTCGTGTCGGCTGACAGTGGGCACGCCAGCCGCCGCGCAGAGCTGCTCGGCGAGGCGCAGTTGTGACCAGCCGCGCCCCATGCGCAGGGCGGCCAGCCGGGCGCCGAAAAGCTCCGGCGCCGTCGATCGTGTGCCGTCAGGGTCGTGAACATGTTGTCGATCGGACACGTGCATCTCCAGCAGCCTCGATGTGCTCGACGGTGCTGACCCCACGACCGTCCGGCGGCGCCTCGATCGAAGCGCCGCCGGACGCCCCCGTATTGCCGCACAGGTCGACCCGACCTCGCGCCCGGCCCTCGCGTGGACCGGACGGGACTCCCCGTGCTGGCGAGAGTTCTACGCCGGGGGTACGACGTTTTCGGGGGCGGCGCGCCACGAGTTGAGATGCGGGCGGGTCGCGATTGCGGGAGCCGATACAGTCGCACCGTGGCACTCGGACTCCCTTCCACCCTCCCCGGGTCGCAGCCGTCGATCGGCGAGCTGATCCGTGACGGCGGGCCGACCTTCTCGTTCGAGTTCTTCCCGCCCAAGACGGCAGAGGGTGAGCGCCTGCTCTGGCAGGCGATCCGCGAGCTCGAGTCGCTGCGCCCGTCGTTCGTCTCGATCACCTACGGCGCTGGCGGCACGACCCGCGACACCACCGTGGCCGTGACCGAGCGGGTCGCCACCGAGACCACGCTGCTGCCGATGGCCCACCTGACCGCGGTCAACCACTCGGTGGCCGAGCTGCGGCACGTGATCGGCCGGCTAGCCGGCGTCGGCGTGCGCAACGTCCTCGCTGTCCGGGGTGACCCGCCTGGCAACCCGATGGGCGAGTGGGTGCGGCACCCCGAGGGCGTGCTGTACGCCGACGACCTGGTCCGCCTGGTGAAGGAGTCAGGCGACTTCTGCGTCGGCGTGGCCGCCTTCCCGTACAAGCACCCGCGCTCGCCGGACATCGCGTCGGATACCCAGCATTTCGTGGCGAAGTGCCGCGCGGGGGCCGACTTCGCGATCACGCAGATGTTCTTCGACGCCGACGACTACCTGCGGTTGCGCGACCGGGTCGCCGCGGTCGGCTGCGATACCCCGATCCTGCCCGGCGTGATGCCCGTGACCAGGATGGCCACAATCGAGCGCTCCGAGCAGCTCTCCGGTGCGCCGTTCCCCCCGGCCCTGCTGGCGCGCTTCGAGCGGGTGGCCGACGACCCAGACGCGGTGCGCCAGCTGGGCATCGAGCAGTGCAGCGAGATGTGCGCTCGGCTGCTCGCCGAGGGCGTGCCGGGCATCCACTTCATCACCCTCAACAGGTCGACCGCGACCCGCGAGGTCTGGCAGCACCTCCAGGTCGGCGCGCGCGCCTAAGCCCCACCGCGTCTTCCGGCTCAGTTCATCGGTTGATCGATGGTGGGTAACTGGGACGGCTACGCCGTCGAGTGGGCACGGCTGCACGGCGGCTTCGACCCGCGTCGCGCCGGTCCGGCGGTGCGCCGGTGGCTGCACTCGGCGTACACGATGGGCTCGGTGCTGGCGCGCGTCGGGATACCGCCGGCGGCGGTCACCGGCGCCGGCGTGGCGCTCTCCGCGTCGGCACCGGTGCTGGCCGGGCAGTCGACCGGCCGGCTCGTGCTGGCGGCGGTGTTCGTGCTGCTGTCCGCGGTCGCCGACAGCGTCGACGGCGCGGTGGCGGTGATCTCCGGCCGCACCTCGCGCCTCGGGTACCTGTACGACTCGCTCGCCGACCGGATCAGCGAGGCGTGCTGGCTGGTGGCGTTCTGGGTGGTCGGCGCGTCCGCGCCGCTGGTCGTACTGGTGGGAGCGGTGTGCTGGCTGCACGAGTACGTGCGAGCGCGGGCGGCGGCCGCCGGCATGCGGGAGATCGGGGTCGTGACCATCGGGGAGCGGCCCACCCGCGTCGTCCTGGCCGTCACCGGGCTACTGCTGGCCGGAGCGTCCGGCCTGGTCCAGTCCGACCTCCCGGCCGGCGTCATCACCGTGATGAGCGCGATCTGGCTGACGCTGGCGTTGTTCGGGCTGGCACAGCTGCTCGCCGCGGTCAGGCACGCGCTTCGCTGACCACCATGCGGGCGACGATCTCGGCCGAGAGCAGCACCATCGGCAGGCCGCCGCCCGGGTGGGTGGAGCCGCCGACCAGGTACAGGCCGCGCACCGGGCCGCGGTTCGGCGTACGCGTCAGGCTGCCGGCGGTGCCGTAGATCGCGCCGCCGGGGGCGTGCGCGCCGTCGGCGAGGTCAGCCGGTGTGCGGATCTCGCGGAAGACCAGGCGGTCGCGCACGTCTGCGCCGCGCTCGGCCAGCACGTCCAGGATCCGGTCGGCGTACGCCTCGGCCAGCCCCGGCCGGCGCCAGTTCACCGCACTCGCCGCGGTGCCGTGCCGTGCCGCGTTCACCAGGACGAACCACGCCTCGTGCCCCGGCGGCCGCACCGCCGGATCGTCGGCCACCGTGACATAGACCGCGGGATCGGGTACTGGTCGCGCGCGCCGCCCCGGCCCGCCGAACACCGCGTCGAACTCGGCGTCGTAGTCCCGCGGGAAGTAGACAGTGTGGTGCGCCATGCCGGAGTCGCCGCGCACCCCGAGCAGCAGCACGAACCCGGCCAGGCTGCGGTCGGCGAGCCGGGCCAGGCGACTCGGCGTGTGCAGCAGCTCCCGATACGTGGTCAGCGCGTCCACATTGGACACCACGGCGTCGGCGGCCACCAGGTCGCCGGCCACCCGCACGCCGCGTACCCGGCCACCGGCCGCCTCGATCGCCGTCACCCGCGCGCCGGTCTGCACCACCACGCCCAGGTCGAGGCAGCGGGTCAGCAGCGCGTCGGCCAGCCCAGCGAGCCCACCACGCAGGTACCATCCGCCGAAGGCCATCTCGGCGTACGGCACCGCGAGCAGTGCGGCCGGGGCACGGCGGGGGTCGGCGCCCGCATAGGTGGCGTACCGGTCGACCAGCATCCGCAGCCGCGGATCGGCCACCCCGAGCCCGCGCAGCGTCTGCCCCGGCCGCACAGCCCACAGGTCCCGCAGCCGCCAGGCGAGCGGCGCCAGAGCCAGCGGCGAGCCGACATCGGCGCGCAGGATGTCTCGCCACGCGGCGCGCCACACCCGCTCCGCCCGCCGCCACAGCCCCGCCCACTCCCGTGCGGCGCCCGCTCCGAGCGCGGCGGCGATCCGCTCACCGAAGGCGGCCGGATCGCGGCAGGAATCCAGCACCGTACCGTCCGGAAACGCGTGCCGCACGATCGGGTCCAACGGCACCAGATCGAGCGGCCCGAGCAGGTCGGTGTACACCTGCGGCAGCGTCAGCAGGCCGGGCCCGGTATCGAAGACGAACCCGTCTCGCGCGAGCCGCCCAAGCTTTCCCCCAACCTGGCTGGAGCGCTCGAACACGGTGACGTCATGCCCGGCAAGCGCCACCCGGGCCGCGGCAGCCAACCCCCCGACCCCACCCCCGACGACAACAACCCGCACCGTCCGCACCCTACGGGGCGCTGGCGCGGGACAGGCGGGCTTTGATCTGTTCGGCGTCGGGGTGGGACAGGTCGACGAGGATGTGCAGGGCTCGGCGCCACGTCGATGAGGCGCCGTCCTGGTCGCCGGCCGCTGACTGGGTGTCGCCGAGGCGGGCCAGTAGGTCGGCCTCCTGGTAAAGGTGGCCGAGCTCGCGCCACAGGGCGTGTGCGTGTTCGTACGAGATGGCGGCTTCTCGATACCAGCCGAGCTCGTGTTGGGCGTGGCCGAGGCTGTCCCAGGCGTCGGCGGCGCCGAACCGGTCGTCGATCTGCTGGAGCAGGTCGAGCGCGCGCAGGCAGTACCCGACGGCCTCGATGTGGTGGCCGAGCCAGCTCAGCGACCAGCCGATGTTGTTGAGCGCGCGCCCCTGCCCGGACCGGTTTCCGGCCTTGATGAAAAGGTCGAGCGCGATTCGGCTGTGCCGAAGCGCGTCGCGGTGCCGGTCCTGCCGGACCGCCACCCAGCTCAGGTCGAACTCGATGCGGGCCTGACCGGCGTGGTCGCCGGTCGCGCGGTACGCGGCCTGTGCGGCGGTGAAATGCCGGATGGCGTCGTCTTCCCGCCCGAGGTGTACGTACGCCCGGCCGAGGCTGCGGTGCGCCGGTGCCGCCTCGGCGGGGTCGTCGAGGCGCCCGGCGGCCGCGATGGCCATGGTCTGGACCGTGGTCCAGCGGTGCCAATGACCGCGGCGTTCGAGGAAGTGGGCGAGGACGCGACTGAGCCGCGACAGGTGCAGGTCCAACCCTTCGGCGACCGCCGAGGAGGCGGCCGCGAACAGTACCGGCAGCTCGGCGTCGCACCAGGCGAGGGCGGCACCGTGGTCGGGGATCTCCTCGGGGGTGACGCCCGGCTGGGCCGGCGGGAGCGGGATGGGGTCGCGGTGCGGGTCGAGCCGGCGGTCGGCGGCGTGCCCGGTGTGCAGGTAGTGGTCGACGGCTCTGCGCGTGGCGGCGCGCCGCTCGTCGCCGGAGTCGACGGACCGGGTCAGTTCGGCGGCGTACGCGCGGAGCAGGTCGTGGCACACATAGCGGCCCGGTGCGGGCTCGTCGACCAGGTTGGCATGGGTCAGCTCGGCGAGCAGAGGGCCGGTGTCGGCGGCGGGGAGGGCGGCCAGGCTCGCCACGGCGGGTGCGCCCGCGCTGGGGCCCGGGTGCAGCGCCAGCAGCCGGAAGACCCGGGCGGCGGCCGGACTGAGCGCCTGGTACGACCAGGAGAAGACGGCGCGGGCGTCGGATGCCGGGTCGGCGCCGGCGAACGCGGTCAGTCCACCGCGCGCGGCCCGCAACTCGGCGGCCAGCGCCGTGAGCGTGAACTCGGGATGCAGCGCGGCGCGAGCGGCCACGATCGCGAGGGCGAGGGGCAGCCGCGTGCAGGCGGCGATGATGTCGTCGACGGCGGCTGGTTCGGCGGCGAGGCGGTCGGGGCCGAGGCGGGCGGCGAGGAGCTGGCGGGCCTCGGCGACGGTGAGCAGGTCGAGCCGGATCGGCCGGGCGCCGTCGGTGCTGATGAGGCCGGCGAGCTGGTTGCGGCTGGTCACGAGCACCCGGCACGCGGGCCCGCCGGGCAGCAGCGGGCGCACCTGGTCGGCGTCGCGGGCGTTGTCGAGCACGACCAGTACACGCCGGTCGGCAAGCATGCCGCGATAGAGCGCGGCCTGCGCGTCGAGGGACGCCGGGATCCGGTGTACGCCCAGCGCGTCGAGCATCGTCCGGATGGCCTCCGCGGGTGTGACGGGAGCGCCGACGGGGTCGAACCCGCGCAGGTTCAGGTAGTACTGCCCGTCGTAGAACCGGTCGGCGACCCGGTGCGCCCAGTGCAGCGCGAGCGCGGTCTTGCCCACTCCGGCGGTGCCGGAGACGGCCGTGATCAGCGCCATCGGGCTAGCCGGCTCGGGGTCGAGCAGGCCGTCGAGTGCGGCGAGCTGCGCGGCCCGCCCCGCGAACCCGGGCACCGGCGGCGGCAGCTGCCGCGACGTCGGGGCCGCCCGAGGCGCGCGAACCGGTGCGGGCGCCCGCCGGCCCTCCTCGACCCGGTCGCGGGCGGTCGCCAGCCAGCCCTGCTCGGTGGCGGTGGCGCCGAGCAGCCGGATCAGCACGTCGAACCGGTCGGTCGGCGGCAGCACCCGCCCCGCGAAGTACTCCCCGAGGATGCCCCGCGACCAGCCCGTCTTGGCGGCCAGCTCGCGGTAGGTGAGCGGGGTGGCGCCCTCATGCCGGGCCTCCCGGCGGCGGAGCTGGCGCAGCAGCGCGGCCAGTTCGGCCAGGGTCGTAATTCTCGATACGGCTTGCGGTGACAGTGGTTCGAGCCGGTCCGTCACGCCGACAGCATATAGTCATGTGTCGATCACCCGACCGCGCCACGCGAGCCGCCCGCGTCGCCGCAGGTAGACCGAGCGGAGCGCCAGCCATCCGAAGAGGACGACCGAGATCGGGTGGGCGAGCGCGTCCGGCCAGACTCGCCCGCCGGTCGCCCGCGCGGCGATGACCCGGCCCGTGACCCCGAAGACGTAGCCGGCCAGCCCGGCCATGGGTGCCATCGGTGCCAGGGCCGGTGGTAAGGCGTACAGGATGAGCAGCAGAAGCACGACGGCGGGTGAGATCGTCCAGAGCGACTTGGTGTAGCCCGCGTCGAGCTCACGCCACGAGCGATACATGCGGCAGGTCGCGACGCGTGAGCCGTCGGCGAGCGCGATGCGGCCGCCCGCGCGCTTGACGGCGCGCGCCAGCGCGACGTCCTCCACGACCTGGTCGCGTACGGCCGCGTGGCCGCCGGCCCGCGCGTAGGCCGCGCGGTCCGCGACCAGGAACTGGCCGCCCGCGGCGGCCAACGAGGGCCGCGGCGAGCGTTCCATCGCGCGTAACGGCAGGAACGTCAGCCACGACCACTGCAACAGCGGCTGCACGAGCCGCTCACCCGCCGTCCCCGCCACCATCATCGGGTACACGGACAGCATGCCGAACCCACCCGTGCGCAGCTGCGACACCGCGCCCGCCACGGCGTCCGGCGCGAGGACCACGTCGGCGTCGACGAAAGCGAGCGCGGTGGCGTCCGGTGCGAGGTCGGCCAGCTGCTGGCAGGCGTGCGGCTTGCCCAGCCAGCCCGCCGGCAGGGGCTCGCCGATGACGACCTCCACCCCGACGCTCCGGGCGATCTCGGCGGTGCCGTCGGTGGAGCCGTCGTCGAGCACGATGACGCGCAGGTCGGGTACGCCGCGCTGGGCGAGCAGGGCGCGCAGGCAGGGCTCGATCCGCTCGGCCTCGTCGCGTGCCGGGAGCAGTACGGCGACCTTCTCGGTCACGCTCGCACCACGGGGTGGCCGCCGCAGGAGGAGGGCGTTGACGGCGGTGTGCACGGTCAGCGCGGCCACCAGCCAGGCTATCAACGTCGCCATAGCTTCACGGCCAGTGGAATCGCCAGTGCGCCCATGCCGGCGGCGCCCCACGCCGCTGATGCGGGCAGGTCGAGGAAGACCGCGTGTGCGAGCACGCTCGACGCGTATGTCCAGAGATAGAGGACATGGGCGGGGGCGTCGTTCGCTTTCTCGGGTGCCGCGGCTCGGAGGGCGACCATCATCAGCAGAGCCACGGCGAGCCAGCCGAGGTAGTTGCCGATCGGCACGCCGGAAACGCCGGGCAAGGCCGGGTGGGGATCCGACCAGGTCCAGTAGCCCTCGGCGACCATCTGCGGGTCGAGAAAGAGGTCCCACGCGGCGAGCCCGACCGCGCCCAGCGCGACCCGCGACACCGTCCGGCGGGCCACCCGCAGCGCCGAGAGCCATGCCGGCCACGCCATCCAGGTCCAGGCGAGCGGGATGACCAGGGGCACGCCGGCGAGCTTCGGGCCGAGGTCGCCCGAGTAGGCGTACGCGCCGAAGGGGAAACCCGTCGCCACGCCCAGCGCCTCGACCGCGAACCCGCCACCGGCGGTCGCCGCGACCAGCCAGGCGGCGGTGCGGGGGCCGCGAGTTGCCCAGGCATGCGCGACCGACAAGACGAAGCCCAGCACGACCACCGCCACAGTGAGCCTGGCGCGGGCGTCACCGCTGGTCAGCGGGTACCCGATCTGCGCCAGGACCAGCGCGGCCAGCAGCCCGATCAAACAGGCCCTAGCGGCAGGGTCCTGCCCAGCACCGCGAACGCCCGCTCGTCGCCGGGGAAGCGGAAGTCGCGCAGCACGTCGACGAACTCGAAGCGCCGGTACAGCCGCCAGGCCCGGGAGGTGCGCTCGTCGGCCTCGGGGGTCGACAGCAGGGCGGTGCGGCCGGTGGCCATCGACAGCAGCGAGCGCAACTGCCGGGCGCCCACGCCGTGACCCTGGGCCGGCGGCCGGACGTGCAGCTCGACCACCTCGAAGCAGTCGGTCAGCCAGGTCTTGCGGCTCTCGTCGTCGAGCGCGCCACGCACCTGGTCGTGCCACCACTGCCCGCCCGCCGACGTGTAGCCGTACCCGAAACCGATCAGGTGGCCGTCGCGGGTCAGCGTGGCGACGGCCCGGAACCCGGGTCGCCGGACGTGTGTGGCTATGTAGCCGCGCCGGGCCTCCAGCAGCTCGGCCCGATACCCCATCGCCTCGCCGTACACGGCCACCACGTCGTCCAGCCGTCTGGCAAGGTCGTCCGGCTTCCACGGCACCAACCTCATGCGCGCCCGTGCCCTCCCTCTGACCAGCCCAACACACTACGGTCGCCCACCACGTCGAGCACCGCGAACCGGGCGAACAGGTCTTCCGCGTACCACCCTTCGGTGGAGGTGCGGATGATCGCCGCCCGGTGCTCCGGGTGACGGTACGCGAACCGGGCGAGGTATGCCGCGTTGCGCCACACGCTCACCGTGCCCTGCCATCCGATGGGCGCCTCACCCACACCGAAGTGCGCGAGCAGGCCGGGCGCTTCGTCGACGGCGGCGGCGACCGGCGGCACGGCCCGCCAGAACGTCACCGCCTTGCGCGGTCGCAGCCGGGCACGGGTGAGGGCGAGCACCATCTTCTCTTCGTCGGGGCCCGGGTCGCCGAAAGGCTCGCGGCCCGACCAGCGCCCGTGCGCTTTCACCAGGCGCAGGTCGAGGCGCGCGGACGCCGTGGCGATCCGGGCCCAGCCGCGGGCGGCCGCCGTCGAGTCGAAGCCCGCCGCCGCGTCCGGGCCGTCCCAGACCACCAGTGCCGCGTACCGGGTGAGGTCGGCGTCGCGGACCGCGAAGCCGGTGCCCGTGCCGAGCATCTTGGCGAAGCGCACCCCCGGGGTGGCGCGCAACCGTCGCGGGTCGCGCGCCATCCGGCCGAACGCCAGCGGTACCGCGCGCCGCGGCACCCGCCACACGTGCAGTGTTGCCAGGAACTTCACGCCACCTCGGCGGGTGTGCCGGCGGTGACGCGGAGCAGTTCGGCATACGTGGTGGGGAACACGGCGCGCGGGACCCCGCCGGCGGCCCAGATCTCCGGGTACCCGGCCAGCGCGGTGTCGACCAGCGTGCGCACCGGCTTGGGGTGCCCGAGCGGTGCCACGCCGCCGATCGCCTGGCCGGTGTGCGTGCGGACGAACTCAGGGGTGGCCCGCTTCAGCGCTCCCAGCCCGAGGTCGGCGGCGACCTTGGCGGTGTCGACCCGGTGGCCGCCGGAGGTGAGCACCAGCAGCGGCTCGCCGTCCGCGTCGAAGATCAGCGAGTTGGCGATCTGGCCCACCTCGACGCCGAGCGCCGCGGCGGCCGCGGCAGCGGTGTGTACCGCGTCGGGCAGCATCCGCACCTGGCATGGCTGTCCTGCGGCATCGGTGGCGTCGGCGCTCTCCAGCGCGTCCTGTACGGCCTGGACGTTGGGATGAGTTGGCATGGTGACCATCTTGCGCCGCGTGGGGGGTGTTCGGCGTTGCGTTTTTGTCGTAGGGGAGGTGTACTGTCATTGGTGGTTCGAACGGCTGTTCGAATCGCTCGGGAGGGGTGGCACGGTGATGTCGTGCCGCACCGCCGCTTCCGAGGGCGGTTTGCGGAAACCGCACGCGGGTCCGGACATTCGCGGGTCCTGGACCCACAGGCAGGGCCGTCACCCGCTGCCCCCCGACCCCCGGGCAGCGGGCGACGGACCAGCCGGCTCAGCCGGTCGGGTGTGAGGTGGGGAAGCGTTCACGCCCGGCCGGCGAGCGGTCCGAGTCGCCACGCGCAGCCCGCGAGTCGGACTGCGAGTACGCCGTCGAACTGAAGATCGCCCGAGGAGAAAATCCCATGCCGACCAGTACGGCTCAGGCACCCACCGTTCCGGCCCACGTGCTCCCGCACCGCACCCCGGCCGAGCTGCTCGTTCTCGCCCGGCGCGGCCTCGACGAGGCGGCGCAGACGCGCGCCGACGGCCTGCGCTACGCGGCCGCGCACCTCGCCGCCCTGCGCGCCGCCGCGGCGGTGCTCGCCGCTCGCGCGCAGCCCACGCCCAGCCGTCGCAACAGGGTGACCAGCGTCTGGACCTTGCTGATCATGGTGGCTCCCGAGTTGCGCGAATGGGCCACCTATTTCGCCGCCGGGGCGAGCAAGCGCGCCGCCGCCCAGGCGGGCATCCCGCGAGTGGTGACCGCCCGCGAGGCCGACGACCTGCTCCGTGCGGCCGAGCAGTTCGTGGCGGTGGTCGAGGTCGCGCTCGGCGTGGCACACCAGCCCGCTCTCGACGGCATTGCCAGCGAGCTAGCGGCCTGACGGCCCGGGGCCGGCGCCGCCTGGACTGAGCGACGCGCCGACGAAGTCGGTGCGCGGCGTGAGGGAAGGCGGCGCCATAGAGGCCCCGGGCCGTCAGGCCGCCAGTAGCACTGCCTGATCCGCCAAACGATGTACCGCGGTTTCGTCATCCGAGCCGACGGATGGGCGAATTCCCGCAACTAGCGTTTTCCATGTGAGTTCCACACTGCTGCTTTCGCTGGCCGGCCTGGCCCTGCTCGACAGCACGAGCATCGGCACGCTCTTCATCCCGATCTGGCTGATGCTGGCGCCAGGGCGGGTCCGGGCCGGTCGCATCCTGGTCTACCTGGGCACCATCGCGGTGTTCTACTTCGCGGTGGGCGTGCTGATCCTGCTCGGCGCCGACTCGATCGCAGGGTGGGCCGACGGTGCGCTCGACAGCCCGGTCGCCCTGTGGATCCAGCTGGGCATCGGTGTGGGCCTCTTCGCGCTGAGCTTCCGGTTCGACTCCAAACGGCGCAAGCCGGGCGGCGGCGTGACCCGGTGGCGTGAGCGGGTCACGGCGGGCACGGGATCGACGGGGTGGCTGGCAGGGCTGGCGCTGCTGGCGGCGCTCGCCGAGGTGGCGACCATGCTGCCGTACCTGGGCGCGATCGGGATGATGACCACCTCCGACGTCGGCGGGGCAACGGTGGTGGGGCTGCTGGCCGCCTACTGCGTGGTCATGGTGCTGCCGGCCGTGGTCCTGCTGGTGGGGCGGCTCGCCGCCCGGTCGCTGATCGAGCCGCTGCTGCAACGGCTCAACAAGTGGATCACCGACAAGGCGGGTAACGCCACGGGCTGGATCCTCGGCATCGCCGGTTTCCTGGTGGCCCGCGACGCCATCGCCCGACTGTTCACTTGAGTCGAACGTATGTTCTAGACTCGGCAGGTGCGTACGCTGCTGGTCTGGTGCCCCGACTGGCCCGTTCTCGCCGTCGAGATCGTCGAGGGCATCCCGGCGACCGACCCGGTGGCCATCCTCCACGCCAACCGGGTGATCGCCTGTTCCGAGGCCGCCCGCGCCGCTGGCGTACGCCGTGGGCTGCGCAAGCGCGAGGCGCAGAGCCGCTGTCCCCGGCTGACCGTGGTCGAGCACGACCCCGACCGCGACGCGCGGGCGTTCGAGCCGGTGGTCGCCGCGGTCGAGCAGGTGGTGGCCGGCGTCGAGGTGGTACGCCCCGGTGCGTGCGCGCTGGCCGCTCGCGGGCCGGCCCGGTACTTCGGCGGTGAGGAGCGGGCCGCCGAGCGGATCGTCGAGCAGGTCGCGCAGGCGTGCGGGGTGGAGTGCCAGGTCGGCATCGCCGACGGCGTGTTCGCGGCCGGGCTGGCCGCGCGCGACGGGCAGCTGGTGCCGGCGGGTGAGACCGCGCGGTTCCTCGCCGGACTGCCCGTCGAGGCGCTCGACAGGCCGGAGCTGACCGGGCTGCTGCGCCGACTCGGTGTGCGTACCCTCGGAGACTTCGCCGCCCTGCCAGCCGGCGACGTGCTCGCCCGGTTCGGGTTCGACGGCGCGCTGGCCCACCACCAGGCCGCGGGGCGCGACCACCGCCCGCTGGCCGTCCGCCGGCCGCCACCCGACCTCGACGTCACCGAGACGTACGACGAGCCGCTCGACCGGGTCGACACGGCCGCTTTCGTCGCCCGGGCGCTGGGCGAGCGGCTGCACGCCACCCTCGCCGGATACGGGCTGGCGTGCACCCGGCTCGCGATCGAGGCGGTGACCGCGAACAGCGAGGAACTGCACCGGGTGTGGCGGCACGACGGCCTGCTCACCGCGGCGACCATCGCCGACCGGGTGCGCTGGCAGCTGGGTGGCTGGCTGACCGGGCGCGACCGGCCCAGCGCGGGCATCCTCCGGCTGCGGCTGATCCCCGACGGGGTGCTCGCCCACGCCGGGCTGCAGCCAGGGCTCTGGGGCGAAACGGGTGAAGAGCGCGAGCGGGCGCAGCGGGCGATGAGCCGGGTGCAGGGCATCCTCGGGCCCGCGGCGGTGGTCACCCCCGTGCCCGGTGGCGGGCGTGGCACCGCCGACCAGGTGCGCATGGTGCCCTGGGGCGACGAGCGCACGCCCGCCCGGCCAGCGGATCCGCCGTGGCCGGGCCGGATCCCGCCGCCGCAGCCGGTGACGGTGTACTCGCAGTTCGACGCGCGGGCTGCGCGTGGCGACTCGGACCGCTCGCCGTCTGGCTCGCCGCCGGTCGCGGTCCACGACGAGGCCGGCGAGCCGGTGATGGTGACCGCCCGGCTGGCGGTCAGCGCGCCGCCGGCCCGGGTCGCGATCGGCGCTCGCGGTGGAGCTCTCGGCGGCACTGAGGTCACCGGCTGGGCCGGCCCCTGGCCGGTCGACGAGCGGTGGTGGGCGCCCGCCGAGGGTGGCCGCCGCGCCCGTCTCCAGGTGGGCCTGTCCGACGGCCGAGCCCTGCTCCTGTCTTTGGCGAGCGGCGTGTGGACGGTGGAGGCCATCTATGACTGAGCGGGGGCGGTGACGCCGGATGGGGTGGCACAATCCGCCAGTACCGTGGGGAGAGCTGGAACGGACGCTCTCAGGGCGACCACCCGTGGTCGACCCGCTGGCGGCGGGCGGCGACGGCGGCGACTCCGCGGCCTTCAGCCGCAAGCGCCCGGCCTACGAGGCACCGGCGCTGGTCCGCACGCGCGGCACCGTGCCGTACGCGGAGCTGCACTGCCACACCAACTTCAGCTTCCTCGACGGCGCCAGCCACCCCGAGGAACTGGCCGAAGAGGCGGTCCGTCGCGGGCTCAGCGCGCTCGCGGTGACCGACCACGACGGGTTCTACGGCGTGGTGCGGTTCGCCGAGGCGGCCCGCGGGCTGGAGCTGCCCACCGTCTTCGGCGCCGAGCTGTCGCTGGAGCTGCCCGGCCCGCAGCCGGGGTCCCCGCGAAAACGCGGAGCGTTTTCGGGGGGTGGCAACGGCGAGCCAGACCCGGCCGGGCGGCACCTGCTCGTGCTGGCGCGCGGCCCCGACGGGTACGCGGCGATCGCCCGCACCACCAGCCGCGCGCACCTGCGCGGCGGCGAGAAGGGGCGGCCGGTCTACGGCTCGCTGGAAGACGTGAGCCGCGCCCTGAACGGGCAGGTGCTGGTGCTCACCGGCTGCCGCAAGGGGCACGTGCCGGCGGCGTTGCGGATCGGAGGCCCGGCCGCCGCTGCCCGCGAGCTCGACCGGCTGGTCGAGGTGTTCGGGCGCGACAACGTCGCGGTCGAGCTGACCGACCACGGCGACCCGCACGACGGCGACCGCAACGAGGCGCTCGCCGCGCTCGCCGCCGCGGCGGGGCTGCCCGCGGTCGCCACCAACAACGTCCACTACGCCACGCCCGGGCGGCGCAAGCTGGCGACCGCTCTGGCGGCGGTACGCGCGCGGCGCAGCCTCGACGAGATCGACGGCTGGCTGCCGGCGGCGGCCACCGCCCACCTGCGCGACGGCGACGAGATGGCGGCCCGGTTCGCTGGCTACCCCGGCGCGGTCGAGCGGGCCGCCGAGTTCGGCGCCGAGCTGGCCTTCGA
This sequence comes from Micromonospora sp. CPCC 206061, assembly GCF_036906915.1. Lineage (NCBI taxonomy): Bacteria > Bacillati > Actinomycetota > Actinomycetes > Micromonosporales > Micromonosporaceae > Micromonospora > Micromonospora sp. CPCC 206061. Next base: position 29,153 of record NZ_JBAKHX010000027.1, on the reverse strand, counting down.
CCTCAAGCTCGTCGCTCCCAACCTGCCCGACTACCCGGTGCCGCCGGAGCACGACGAGATGAGCTGGCTGCGGCACCTCACGATGAAAGGGGCGCTGGTCCGGTACGGTCCGCCGGCCGCCAACCCCGACGCGTACCGGCAGATCGAGCACGAGCTCGACCTGATCGAGCGGCTCGGCTTTCCGGGCTACTTCCTGATCGTGTACGACATCGTGACGTTCTGCCACGACGAGGGGATCTTCTGCCAGGGGCGCGGATCGGCCGCCAACTCGGCGGTCTGCTACGCGCTGCGCATCACCAACGTCGACGCGGTGCAGCACGGGCTGCTCTTCGAGCGCTTCCTGGCGCCCGAGCGCGACGGGCCGCCCGACATCGACGTCGACATCGAGTCCGACCGGCGGGAAGAGGTCATCCAGCACGTCTACAAAAGGTACGGCCGGGAGCACACCGCGCAGGTCGCCAACGTGATCTCGTACCGGCCGCGGTCGGCGGTGCGCGACATCGCGAAGGCGTTCGGCTTCTCGCCCGGCCAGCAGGACGCGTGGAGCAAACAGATCGACCGCTGGGGGTCGAATGTGCCAAGTCGCGGTGCTGGCGTCGCTGGGCGGCCGCAAGTTTGGTCGCACCTCGACCTGAGCGACTCGGCACATTCGCAGGTCGCGGCCGTCGACGTCGACGGCATCCCAGGGCGGGTCATCGAGTACGCCAACGAACTCCAGACGTTCCCTCGGCACCTGGGGATCCACTCCGGCGGCATGGTGATCTGCGACCGGCCGGTGATCGACGTGTGCCCCGTCGAGCACGCGCGGATGCCAGGGCGCACGGTCCTCCAGTGGGACAAAGACGACTGCGCGATGGCCGGGCTGGTCAAGTTCGACCTGCTGGGGCTGGGGATGCTCTCCGCGCTGCGATACGCCTGCGAGATGATCGACTCCGACCTGGACCTGAGCACGATGGCGCTCGACGATCCCGAGATCTACGACATGCTCTGCCGAGCCGACTCCGTGGGTGTGTTTCAGGTGGAGAGCCGCGCGCAGATGGCCACCCTGCCCCGGCTCAAGCCCCGCGAGTTCTACGACCTGGTCGTCGAGGTGGCGCTGATCCGGCCCGGCCCGATCCAGGGCGGCTCGGTGCACCCGTACATCCGGCGCAAGAACAAGCAAGAGAAATGGGACTACCCGCACCGGCTCATGCGCAACGCGCTGTCCAAAACCCTTGGCGTGCCACTCTTCCAAGAGCAGCTCATGCAGCTCGCCATCGACGTGGCGGGGTTCAACGCGTCCGAGGCCGACCAGCTGCGCCGGGCCATGGGCTCGAAACGCTCCAACGAGCGGATGGCGGCGATCCGCGACCGGCTGTACGCGGGCATGGCCGAGCGCGGCATCACCGGCGAACTGGCCGACGACATCTACCTGAAGCTCTCGTCGTTTGCCAGCTTCGGCTTTCCGGAGAGCCACGCCATCAGCTTCGCCTACCTGGTGTACGCCAGCTCCTGGCTCAAGCGGTACCACCCAGGGCCGTTCCTCGCCGCCTTGCTCAACGCCCAGCCGATGGGCTTCTACTCACCACAGACCCTGGTCGACGACGCCCGGCGGCACGGCGTCGAAGTACGCCGCCCCGACATCAACGCCAGCGCCGCCAAAGCCACCCTGGAGTCCACACCCGACACCCGGTGGCGTGGCGCACCCGGCGAGCCGCCTCACCAGTGGGGGCTGGGCGGTCCCACTGTCCGCCTCGGACTGTCCACAGTGCGCACACTCGGCGACGGCGTTGCCGACCGGATCGAGGCGGAGCGGGCCGCCGGTGGGCCGTACCGCGACATGGTCGACCTGGCCCGCCGCGTCGGTCTCACCGCCGGGCAGCTCGAAGCGCTGGCCACCGCCGACGCCTTCGCGTGCTTCGGCCTCGACCGGCGCGAGGCGCTGTGGGCGTCCGGCGCCGCCGCCCAGGAACGCCCCGACCGCCTGCCCGGCACCACCACCGGCGCCAACCCGCCCCCGCTGCCCGGCATGGACGCCGTCGACCGGCTCGTCGCCGACGTGTGGGCCACCGGCCTGTCGCCGGAGAGCCACCCGGTACGGTTCATCCGGCCGAGGCTCGACGAGGCCGGCGCAGTGCCGATCGCGCGGCTCGGCCTGATCGAAAGCGGGCGGCAGGTGCGGGTCGGCGGCATCGTGACGCACCGGCAGCGGCCGGCGACGGCGGGCGGCATCACGTTCATGAACCTGGAAGACGAGACCGGCATGCTCAACGTGACATGCACGCCGGGGCTGTGGCTGCGCTACCGGAAGGTGGCCCGCACCAGCAACGCCTTGCTGGTGAGAGGCCGCCTGCAAAAGCACGAGGGCGTCATCAACCTGACGGCGGACCGCTTGGACCCGGTCCCCGCCCCGGTCATCCCGCGCTCCCGCGACTTCCGCTAACGCGCCTGTCCCTGTGGGCGCTGTGGCGCGCTCCGCGCGCTGGTGGCGCGCTGTGGCGCCCCTCCTCCCGTCGATCAAGGGCAAATGCACGTGGTTGGATCTCTTTTCCGCGTGCGTTTGGCCTTGATCGACGGAAATGGCCTTGATCGGCGGGCCGGCGTCGCGGAGAGGGCGCGGTTGCGCGCCGCGTCGTCTCAGCGGGCCGTGCCCGCTGTGCGCGGTGCCTGCGTTGTGCGGTGCCTGCGCTGTGCCGCACAGCGCGCCGCGCCGCGCCGATCAAGGGGAACCGCATCGATCAAGGGCAAATGCACGTGGTTGGATCTCTTTCCGCGTGCGTTTGGCCTTGATCGACGGAAATGGCCTTGATCGGCGGGCCGGCGTCGCGGAGAGGGCGCGGTTGCGCGCCGCGACGTCTCAGCGGACCGTGCCCGCTGTGCGCGGTGCCTGCGCTGTGCCGTGCCGGCGCCGCGCCGTGCCGATCAAGGGGAACCGCATCGATCAAGGGCAAATGCACGTGGAAAAGAGATCCAACCACGTGCATTTGCCCTTGATCGACGGAAAGGGGGCGGCCGCCGCCGGGCGGGCGGCGGGGCCGGGCGGCGGGGCCGGGCGGGCGGCGGCTAGTCGGAGCGGGCGGTTGCCAGGCTTGACTCGGCCGGCTCCGGGGCCTGGTCGGGGACCTGGGTCAGCTTGCTGGGCCACCACATGTGGCGGCCGATGTCCAGGTTCAGGGCGGTCACCAGCACCGCCCGCACCACGATCGTGTCGAGCAGTACGCCGAACGCCACCGCGAACCCGATCTCCGCGAACGCCGTCAGCGGTAGCGTGAACAGCACCAGGAACGTGCCGGCCAGTACCAGTCCTGCTGACGTGATCACGCCACCGGTGGCGGCGAGCCCGACCAGTGCCGCCCGTCGAGTGCCGTGCCGGCTGGCCTCCTCTCGCACCCGGGTCATGAGGAAGATGTTGTAGTCGATGCCGAGCGCGACCAGGAACACGAAGACGAACAGCGGGAACGAGCTGTCTGCCCCGCCGAAGCCGAAAATGTACTTGAACGCGAGCGCGCTCACGCCCATCGCCGCCGCGAACGACAGCACCACGGTCGCCATCAGCACCAGCGGGGCGATGACGGCCCGCAGCAGGATCGCCAGGATCACGAACACCACGGCCAGCACGATCGGGATGATCAGGTTGCGGTCGTGGCGGGCCGCACGCTGGAGGTCCAGGTTGATCGCGGTGGTGCCGCCGACCTGGGCGTCCGCGTCCGGTATCGCGTGGACGGCGTCCCGGACCCGGTCGATGGTCTCGTACGCCTCCTCGCTGTCGAACGGCGACGAGAGCGTGGCCTCCATGAAGCCGTCGCCGCCGCGTACGACGGGGTCGGTGACCGATGTGATGCCAGATGTGCCGGCGACGGCCGCGCGTACCTGCGCCACCTGTGACGCGCTGGCCACGACGACGACAGGGCTGCCGGCGCCGCCGCCGAAGTGCCTGGCGACGACGTCTTCGCCGACGACGGAGTCGGGCGTGCCGCGGAACGACTCCTTGTTGGTCAGGCCGGTGGCGTCGAGCTGGATCACGCCGATCGACATGATCGCCAGCACGATCGCGGTGACGATCCAGGTGAACCGGGGGCGGCGGCCGATGCGATCGCCGGCCTTGGCCCACATGCCGGTGGTGGTGGGCTCGGGGGTGCCGTACTTCGGGCGCGTCGGCCAGAAGATCCAGCGCCCGACGGTGACGAGAAGCGCCGGGAGCAGGGTGAGCATGGCGGCGAGCCCGACGGCGATGCCAATGGCGGCGACCGGTCCGAGTCCGCGCGTGGAGTTCGTCTCGGCGAAGAGCAGGCAGAGCATGCCCATCGCGACGGTGGCCGCGCTCGCGATGATCGCCGGACCGGCGCGGTGCAGCGCGAACGCCATCGCCTCATGTCGATCTTCGTGGCGGCGTAACTCTTCCCGATATCGGGCGACGAGCAGCAGCGCGTAGTCGGTGCCGGCGCCGAAGACCAGCACGGTGAGGATGCCGGCGCTCTGCGCGTTGACGGTGAGGCCGGCGTGCTTGGCGAGCAGGTAGATGACGGCCTGGGAGGCGCTCAGCGCGACGCCCGCCGAGATCACCGGCAGCAGCCACAGGACGGGGCTGCGGTAGGTGAACAGCAGGATCACGATGACCACGCCCGCGGCCGCGTACAGCAGTGTGCTGTCGATTCCCTCGAACGCCTCCGCGGAGTCGGCGGCCTGCCCAGCGGGGCCGGTGATGTGCACGCTCATCCCGTTGGCGCCGTCGGTGGCCGTGGCGCGCATCTGGTCGACGATCGTGCCGGCCTTCTCCCAGCCTTCCTCGCCGAGGTTGAGCGGCACGAGGAGCTGGGCGGCCTGCCCGTCCTGCGCCGGGATGGGGCCGGTGACCTGCCCGTCCAGCTCGGGGATCCGGCCGTACTCCTGCGCGTCCGCCGCGATCGCGGCCTGGTCGGCTGGGGTGAGGCCCGAGGTGCGCTCATAGACGATGACCGCGGGGATGGTGTCGGGCGAGGTGAACGCGGTCTGCCGGTCGAGCACCTCGGTCGACTCGGCGCCGCCCGGCAGCCACGATTTGGCTTCGTTGCTCTGCACCTCGGTGAGCTTCCCGGCGAGCGGGCCGGCTACGGCGACGACCACGAGCCAGAAGGCGATGACGAGGTATTTGGTCCAGCGGCCGGTGATGAGGCCAGCGACAGATCTGGTCATGGCAAACCCCCGAGCCCGGATACTACAACACGTCGTAGATTAACAGGTGCTTTTGACGTGCTCTAGGCTGCGTTGGGTGGAGCTAACTCACCCCCGGCTCAGCGGTCCGCGCACCGCTGTCGTCTGGGCGGCGCTGCGGCGCGAGCTCGATCGGCATCGCGGCCTTGCCGCTGACCAAGACACAGCCAAGGCTCCGCTGACGGTCCTTGATGTGGGCGGCGGCACGGGCGGATTCGCGGTGCCGCTCGCCGAGGCCGGGCACCGCGTCACGGTGGTCGACGCGAGTCCGGACGCGCTCGCCGCGCTCACCCGCCGGGCCGCCGAGGCAGGCGTCGCCGATCGGGTACGCGCGCTGCAGGGCGACGCGGACGCGTTGGCCGGATACGTCGAGCCGGCCAGCGTCGACCTGGTGCTGTGCCACTCGGTACTCGATGTGGTGGACGACCCCGCCGGAGTGGTAGGCGCGGTGGCCGCCGCGCTGCGACCGGGTGGCGCCGCGAGCGTCCTGGTCGCGGGCAAGGCCGCCGCCGTGCTGCACCGCGCGATCACCGGCCAGCTCGCCGCCGCGGCCGAGCTGCTCGCCGACGCCGAGGGCCGGGTCGCCGGGCGCGACACCGTGCGGCGCCGCTACGACGCCGACAGCGCCGCCGCCCTGTTGCGCGCCGCCGGGCTCGATGTGATCGAGATCCATGGGGTACGCGTCATCGCGGACCTCCTGCCGGCTGCCGTCGCCGATGCCGATCCGCACGCCGTCGTCGAGCTCGAACTGGCGGCGGCCGCCCATCCGCCGTATCGGGACATCGCGGCCCAGCTGCACGTCTTCGCGCGGCGCGCGTGAACCCGCTCGAGATCGTACGTCCGGCGTACGGGCGGGCCAGTCTCGCCGAGGTCATGCCCAGCGTGCTGTCCGTACTGGGCGTGCCGGGCACCTCTGACGTGCTCGGGTTGGGCGAACGCCTCGACGGGGTGCGCCGGGTCGCCATCCTGCTGGTCGACGGACTCGGCGCGTACCAGATCCCGCTGGCGACCCCCCACGCGCCCGCGCTGGCCGACCTGGCTCGCGATGGTCGCGAGCTGACCTGTGGTTTTCCCTCCACGACCCCGGCGGGCCTTGCCAGTCTCGGCGCCGGCACGCCACCCGGCGCCCATGGCCTGCTGGCCTTCACGCTGAACGTGCCCGGCACCGACCGGGTGCTCAACCACGGTCAGTGGCGCGACGATCCCGACCCGGCGGTGTGGCAGCCGGTGCCCACGCTGCTGGAGGTGGCGCGCGCCGCGGGCGTGGCGGTCACCGCGGTGAGCCGGCCGGAGTACGCGGGCAGCGGGCTGTCGATCGCGGCCTGGCGCGGCGGCACGTACCAGAGCGCGGCCGGCGCCGACGAGCTGGCCACCGGGATGCTCGACGCGCTGCTGGCCGGTGACGGTCCGGCGCTGGTGGCCGGCTACTACCCGTCGGTCGACACGGCGGGGCACGTGTACGGGCTCGACTCGACGCAGTGGCGCGCCGCCGTGGCCGAGATCGACGGGGTGCTGGCGCGCGTGGTCGACGGCCTGCCCAGCGATGCCGCGCTGGTGGTCACCGCCGACCACGGGCAGCTCGACGTGCCAGCGGATGGGCGCTTCGACATCGACTCCGACCCGCGGCTGTCCGCCGGGGTGCGCGTGGTGGCGGGCGAGCCGCGCGTGCGGTACGTGCACACGCTGCCCGGTGCGCGCGACGACGTGCTGGCCGCGTGGCGTTCGGTGCTCGGCGACGCCGCGTGGGTGGTGCCGCGCGAAGAGGCGGTGGCGGCGGGCTGGTTCGGGCCGGTGCCGGAGGCGCACCTGGCGCGGGTGGGTGACGTCGTCGCTGTCTGCCACGACCGCGCGGTCGTGCTGGCGACGGCGCGCGAGCCGGAGAGCGTGGCGAAGATGATCGCGTTTCACGGCTCGTACACGGCCGTCGAGATGACGGTGCCGCTTCTTGTCGTACGGGGCGCGTAGCTTCTGCTTCGTGGGTTTCCGTGGGCTCGTCGTGGGTTTCCGTGGGTAGGAGTCAGGCCGTTCCGCGGGGGAGCGGCGGGTTCGGCGCGGGCGGCGACGACACCGGCTGCTCGATCCTGCACGTCGACATGGACGCGTTCTTCGCCTCCGTGGAGATCCGGCGTGACCCGTCGCTGCGCGGCCGCCCGGTCGTCGTTGGTGGCATCGGCCCGCGCGGGGTGGTCAGCTCCGCCAGTTACGAGGCCCGGCGGTACGGCGTCCGCAGCGCCATGCCCACCGGCCGGGCCCGGGCCCTGTGCCCGCACGCGGTCTTCATCCAGCCCGACGGGGCGGCCTACGCGGCGGCCTCCCGCACGGTCATGGGCATCTTCCGCGACATGACCCCGCTGGTCGAGCCGCTGTCGCTCGACGAGGCGTTCCTCGACGTCGCCGGCGCGCGGCGCCTGCTCGGCCGGCCCACCAAGATCGCGGCGCTGGTCCGGCAGCGGGTCAGCGACGAGCTCGGCCTCACGTGTTCGGTCGGGGTGGCGCCCACCAAGTTCGTGGCGAAGCTCGGGTCCACCCGCGCCAAACCCGACGGCCTTCTGGTCGTGCCCACCGGCCAGGTGCTCGACTTCCTGCACCCGCTGCCGGTCGCCGCGCTGTGGGGCGTGGGGGAGAAGGCGGCCGAGTCCCTGAGCCGGCTCGGCCTGCGCACGGTTGGCGACGTGGCGCGCGCCCCGGTCGGCATGCTCCGCGCGGCGCTCGGCGAGGCGGCCGCCGTCCAGCTGCACGAGCTGTCCTGGGGGCGCGACCCCCGCCGCGTCTCCCCGGAGCAGGTCGACAAGTCGATTGGGGCAGAGGTGACGTTCGACACAGACGTGTCGGAAGAGGTCGTCATCCGGCGGGCGTTGCTGGCTCTTTCCGACAAGGTGGGGGTCCGGCTCCGCCGGTCCGATCAGGTCGGCCGCACGGTCTCGATCAAGGTCCGGCTGGCCGACTTTCGCACTGTCAACCGGTCACGCACGCTCGCCGTGCCCACCGACGTGGCCCGCGAGGTGTTCGAGACGGCATGGGCCCTGTTCGAGGCGCTCCAGCCGGGTGACCGCATCCGCCTCGTCGGGGTTCGCGTGGAAGGGCTGACCCTGGCGAGCAGCACGCCGCGCCAGGCCACCCTCGGCGAGCCCGAGCATGGCTGGCGCGACGCCGAGGCCGCCGCCGACGCCGCGGCGGCCCGATTCGGGCGCGGCGCGATCCGTCCGGCGAGCCTCCTGCCGGCGTCGCCAGACGGCCCTTCAGGGCGCGCCGGCGCGGTTTCTTGACCTGGCTGACCTGCGGCTCGCCGAAAATCACCAAGAGCCGTGGGTCGTCCCGCTTTCCGACCCGCGTAGCCCCTCGTAGACTTGCGGTTAAGCAGCCGCTTGGCTGTTACGGTCTGTCGGTCCGACGGGGCCGACCAACGTGACCGGGGAGGAGTGCCGTGCCGCTCTCGGAGCACGAGCAGCGGCTGTTCGAGCAGATCGAGCGGTCGCTTGCCGAGGACCCGAAATTCGCCTCGGCTGTGCGCGCCAGCGACCCGCGTTTCCACGCGCGGCGTCGACTGCTCGTCGCTGCCGGCGTGATCATCGCCGGCCTTGGGTTGGTTGTCTACGGCACGGTGAGCCAGATAACGCTGCTGGGCGTGGCGGGATTCGTCGTCATGCTGGGCGCGGCCGCGTTCGCGATGCAGTCGCACCGCAAGGCGCAGTCGCCCGACCTGCGCGCCGTCGGGGGCACCGCCAGCCGGCGCACCCGCGGTCGGCGGATGTCTTTCATCGACCGGCTCGAGGAAAGGTGGCGGCAGCGGCCCGAAGGCCACCGCTGACCTCCTGCCGAGACGCCCGCCAGCGACGAAATGCGCTGCGTGGGTGAACCACGCCCTCATTCCGCCCCGGTCCCCGTCACGCGTCGCCGCGCCCTCCGCGCCCACCCTGCTTGGTCTTCCGCGCGCCCCTCGGCCCGCGTCGATCTGTGCGCGGCCCCTCTAGCCCCGTCGATCAAGGGCGATCGCCGCGATCAAGGGCAAACGCACGTGGTTTTGAGATCGAACCGCGTGCGTTTGTCCTTGATCGACGGGAATCTCCTTGATCGACGGAAGGGGGACGGTGCGCCGGGCGCGACGGGTGGGCCGCGCTAGCGGCGGTTGGGGAGCAAGCGGCGAGGGCTCCAACGGGCGAATAGCTCGCGGATGCTGCCGGCCACGGACACCGTGCGGATCGAGGCCTCGACGATCGCGAGCCGCCACCGCAGCAGCACCGACGGCGGGAGGATCGCCGCCGTCAGGCGGGTGCGGCGGCCGGCCTGGGACGCGATGGCTCGGCGTACCGCGCGCAGGCTGTCGCTCAGCCGCCCGCCCTGTAGCGGTTGGCGGGCGTACCGGGCGCGCTCCTCGGCCTGCCCCAGGAGGCGGGCACTGTCGGTGGCCGGGCCGCTGACCAGTCCCGCTGTCACGAGGCGGTCGGCGGTGGCTCGGGGCGTCTCGGTCGGGTCGATCGGCACCCGGAAGTCGACCATCGTGTCGAGCAGTTCGGCCCACGCCGCGTGGGCGTCTTCGCGGGCGCGGCCGGCACTGGCCACGTCGACCTCGACGGTCACGCCGCCGCTGGCGGCGGCTACCGCCGGGGCCGCGGGTGCCGATGCGGCCCGGAAGCGGCTGCGGCGTAGCAGGCGACGGCGCAGGGCCGGTACCGCAAGCAGGAGCAGAACGACGAGGATCGACGCGATCGTGTACAAGGGCCAGGTCGTCGCCGTGGGCGTGGTGTCGCCGACGCCGGCCCCGAGGTCGGCCTGGTCGTTGCCTTCGTCCTGCGGGGTGTTCGGGTTGGTCGTCGGGTCGGCGCCGGGGGCGGTGGTGGCGCCCGGGGTGGCTTCTACCTCGTCGGTGGCGTCGGGGTCGGGCGCCCACGCCGAGCGGGTGGCGCCGAGCACGCTGGCCGCCGGGGTGGCGTCGAAGGGCACCCAGCCGAAGTCTTCGCCGAAGTAGACCTCGGTCCAGGCGTGCAGGTTCTTGTTGGTCAGCGTCCACGTGTCGTCGCCGGACTGGCTGCCGCGGGTGAAACCGAACGCCACCCGGGCCGGGTAGCCGGCGGACCGGACCATCCACGCCATGGCGGCGGCGTACTGCTGGCAGAACCCGGTCTTGTTTTCCAGGAAGTCGAGGATCGCGCTGCCGCTGGTGCCGGTCTCGGTGACAAGGCTGTACCTGAAGCCGTTGACCTCGGAGAAGTACTGGTGGATGGCGAGCACCTTGTCGTACTGGGTGGACTTGCCCCGGGTCACCTGGGCCACGAGCGTGTCGACCTGCTCGACCTTCGGCGTGTCGACGAACTGGGCGGGTCCGGCGTTGTCTTCGATCTCGGCCCGGCGCAGCGCGGCTGGGCTGAAGTCGGCACGGACGAACGAGAAGCCGTACTTCTTGTTCTTGGAGCGGGCGTTGTTGGCCGTCGACCACACCATCTGCCGGGACGTGTCGTAGTTCCACCTACCCTCGACGTCGTCGGTGCTGATGGGCGTCGAATACACCGGCAGCATCGGCATGTCGAAGTGCTCGGTGACCTCGACGCGGGCCTCGTACTGGCGGTACCGGACGCCGTCGGGCTGGTTTCGCCGGGGGTCTTCCAGCCCTTCGCTCACCGACCTGCCGCGCGCGGCCAAGCTGCGAAAGCCCTGGTCGGTGATCTGCTCGGCCACACCGAACCGCAGGTAGAACGGGTTGGGGTCGTTGGTGGTGATCTTGAGCAGGTCGGTGGTCGACGACTGGTTGAGGTCGCCGCTGAGCTTGGCGAACAGGTCGACCCGGCCGCCGGCGCGCCCGCTGCCGCCGGGCCCGGAGCCGCCCTGGCCGACGTTGGCGAGCAGGCCGCTGGTCATGCCGGGGACCGCGAGCGGCACGAGGACCGCGAGGGCGACTCCGACGACGGCGAGGCGGCGGCCGGCGGCGGCGAGCGGCGAGGGCTCCCACACGTCGACGTCGCGGCCGTCGCCGGTGAACCGGCGGCCGAAGCGGCGTACCCGGTCGACGTTGTCGGCGGCGAGCAGCCAGAGGAACCCGACGGCGCCGATGACGAACGGCAGCGGCGGCACGCTGGTGGTGTAGACGGCGACCGGTACCGAGTAGATGGCCAGCATGGGCAGGCCAGCGAGGGCCGGCCTGCGCATGCTGACGGTGAGCAGGTCGACCAGGATGGCCACCGCGCCGACCCCGAGCACGGTGATGAACTGGAGTCCGGGCCGGTCGGGCACCGGCACCCCGTACGAGCGCATGTCTTCGAGCGCGAACCCGGTCATCGCGCTGAAGTGGCTGAACGTGTCTGGGGTGGGGATGAGGAGGAGAAGCTCGTCGCCGCTGGGGAACATGACGGTCAGGGTCAGCAGCAGCGTCGCCGCCATGCCGAGCAGCTGCGCCCACAGGGGCGCCCGCAGCGAGCGGGCGAGTGTGGCGGTGCCGGCGATCAGCGCTACGGCGACGGCGCACTGGATCAGCCAGGTCCACCGCTCGTAGATCGCGGATAGTGGCGCGGCGGCGAGCAGGGTGGCCGCCGCGGCCACGAACCCCAGATGGCGGTTCCGCATGAGTTACCTCATCCCTCCGGCTACCGTCTCGGCGAGCGTCGCCCGCCACGCGAACCCTTGCGAGCCGCGGGCGGCCTGCGGCCACAGTCCGGGCAGCTTGTTGCCGTGTGCGACCCCGACGACCCGCCAGCCGGTGCGCATGAGCCCCAGCGCCGACGCGCCATGCGCGCGGCTGGCCTCGGCGCGCGACTCCGGCGGCAGGGTCAGCCAGGTCGAGCTGTCGATCAGGAACGCCACACAGGTGGTGCTGTTGGTGCGCAGGCCGGCGAGCAGCTCGGCCTCCGCGCTGGTCAGGGCGCCGAGCAGGGCGATGACCAGGCCGCCGTCGGAGCGGCGCCGAACGGCTTCGACCAGCTGCGTGATGTCGCCGCGCTTGTTCAGCTTGACGTCGGCCAGGTGGTCGAGGGCCAGGCCTTCGCCGCCGTCGGTCGCGTCGGCGTCGATGCCGGAGTCGGTGACCAGCCGCATCTTGTATCCGGCCTCCCGCAGGTGGACGGCGATGCTGGCCGCCGCGGACACCGCCCACTCGAAGCTGGCCGTCGGCCCTTCGCCCCGATGGGCGAAGGCGCGGGTGTCGAGGACGACCGTGGCGCGGCTCTCCCACGGCTGTTCCTCGCGCCGCACCATCAGCTCGCCGAGGCGCGCGGTGGACTTCCAGTGCACCCGGCGCAGGTCGTCGCCGCGCCGGTACTCGCGGGTGGCCGCATCGTCCTCGCCGTGCACCGCGACCGACCGGGCCCGGCTGTCGCCGGCGCCGGTGTACTCGCCGGCGAGGCGGACGTTGGGCAGCGCCACGACCTGCGGGATCACGGTGAGCCGGTCGATGCTGGGGAACGACCGGGTGAGCTCGCACAGTCCGAACGGGTCGGTGAGCCGCACGACCAGCGGGCCCACCTCGTACCGCCCGCGCACGTCGGCGCGGACGGTGTAGGCGACCGAGCTGGCCTGGCGCGCGCCGAGCCGCTCCAGCACCACTCGCGGCCGGCTGCCGAGCGCGTATGGGAGCCGGTCTTCGAGCAGCAGGGTGCCGGTGGGTAGGCGGGACATGTTTTGCAGGCGGAGCACCACGCGGGCGCTGGCGCCGACGGGTGCCCGGTGGGGCTGGAGCGACCGGCTGCAAGCCAACCGGTACCGGCTGCGGCCCACGTAGAGGGCCGCGAGCATCGGCAGGATCGCGAGCAGCACGGCGACCCGCAACAGATCCTTCTCGCCGAGGATCACCGCGGACAGCGCCGCCGCTGCCGCGGCGGCGAGAAATGACCGGCCGCGCGTGGTCAGTCCGCGCAGTGCCTCACGCACGGCCGCGTTCCTTACGGAAAAGCGGACCGCAGAGCTGCGCCAACGGGGAGCGCACGTCAGTTCCTCCGCTGGTCGTACTGGGCCCGCCCGTCACCGGTGGGCCGGTTGTCGTACGGCGACCGCTGGCGTTCGTGCGGCAGCGGCAGCCGGTGCACCAGATCCGCGATGATCGCGTCGGTGGTGCGCCGGGCGAGCTGCGCGTCGGCGGTCGGGATGACGCGGTGGGCGAGCACCGGCACCGCGAGGTTCTGCAGGTCGTCGGGGAGCACGTAGTCGCGACCATCGAGAGCGGCGACCGCCCGGGCGGTGCGCAGCATCTGGAGCGTCGACCGCGGTGACGCGCCGAGCCGCAGCTCGGGGGCCTCGCGGGTGGCGGTGACCAGGTTGACCGCGTACTGCTTGACGGGGTCGGCGACGTGCACCGCGCGCACGGTCGAGATCAGCCGCCGCACCGTGTTGGCGTCGGAGACCGGCTTGAGCGCGAAGAGCGGATCGCGGGCGCCGTGCACGTCGAGCATCGCCAGTTCGGCGTTGCTGTCGGGGTATCCCATGGCGATCCGGGCGGTGAACCGGTCGCGCTGCGCCTCGGGAAGGGGGTAGGTGCCCTCCATCTCGATGGGGTTCTGCGTCGCGATGACCATGAACGGCGTCTGCAGCTCGTACGTCACGCCGTCGACGGTGACCTGGTGCTCTTCCATGCTCTCCAGCAGCGCCGACTGGGTCTTCGGCGACGCCCGGTTGATCTCGTCGCCGACCACCAGGTTGGCGAACACCGCACCCGGCTTGAACTCGAAGTCGTGGGTTTCCTGGTTGTAGACGCTGACGCCGGTCACGTCGCTGGGCAATAGGTCGGGGGTGAACTGGATCCGCCGTACCGAACAGTCGATGGACCGGGCGAGCGCCTTGGCGAGCTTGGTCTTGCCGACGCCGGGAACGTCTTCGATCAGTAGGTGGCCTTCAGCGAGCAGCACCGCGAGCGCGAGCCGGACCGAGGCGGTCTTACCCTCGATCACCTGCTCGATGTTGGCGACGATCGCGTCGCTCGCAGCGCGGAACTCGGCGCTTGACAGGGCGCCGCCAAGCTCGTCCCAGGATTGCTGTGTCACGGGCCTCCTCCTCGTGGTGCCACGGCTTCCCTAATAGATACGTAAGGCGGGCCGTAAGGTTCGCGGGAGTGCAGGCCGGGTTGTGTGACGGTCCACCCGCATGCCCACAGGTTAGTCCGCAGGGTGGAATTCGCCGAGTCGCTCTCGGTATCCCCGGTGTACACTCCGTGGCATGGCCAGGACCTTCCTGCTCCTTAGAAAGCCGCACTGACGAGCATCGACAGTGCGGCAGCCCCTCCTGCGTGAGGGGCTTTTTCGTGTCCAGGTGAGAATGGTCCCGGAGGTCGAAAGATGAGCGAAACAGGCGCTGTCCCACCGCACCGGTACACCGCGGCGCTGGCGAACGAGATAGAGATCCGCTGGCAGGACTACTGGGAACGGAACGGGACGTTCGACGCGCCCAACCCGTCGGGTGAGCTGGCCGACCCGGGCCACCCTCGCGCGGGCGCGCCCAAGCTGTACGTGCACGACATGTTCCCGTACCCGTCGGGTGCCGGTCTGCATGTCGGCCACCCGCTGGGCTACATCGGCACCGACTCCTACACCCGGTACAAGCGGATGGCCGGATACAACGTGCTGCACCCGATGGGCTTCGACGCGTTCGGGCTGCCGGCGGAGCAGTACGCCGTGCAGACCGGCACGCACCCGCGGGTCACCACCGAGGCCAACGTCGAGCGGTACCGGGCGCAGCTGCGCCGGCTGGGTCTGGCGTATGACAACCGCCGCAGCCTGGCGACCACCGACGTCGAGTACTACCGGTGGACTCAGTGGATCTTCCTGCAGATCTTCAACTCCTGGTACGACACGGAGCTGAATCGCGCGCGGCCGATCGCCGACCTGATCGTGGCGTTCGAGCGCGGTGAGCGGCAGACGCCGGACGGTCGCGAGTGGGCCGCCCTGTCCGCGATCGAGCAGCGCCGGATCGTCGACGACCACCGCCTGGCCTACATGTCCGAGGCGCCGGTGAACTGGTGCCCGGGCCTGGGCACCGTGCTGGCCAACGAGGAGGTCACGCCCGACGGGCGCAGCGAGCGCGGCAACTTCCCGGTCTTCAAGCGCAGCCTGAAGCAGTGGATGATGCGGATCACCGCGTACGCCGACCGCCTGGTCGACGACCTGGACACGCTGGAGTGGCCGGAGCCGGTCAAGCTGATGCAGCGCAACTGGATCGGCCGCTCCACGGGCGCCCACATCGACTTCCCCACGGCGGCGAGCCCGATCCGGGTCTTCACGACTCGTCCCGACACCGTGTTCGGCGCGACCTACATGGTGCTGGCGCCGGAGCACGAGCTGGTCGACCCGATCGTGCCGGATGAGTGGCCAGCGGGTACGAAGCAGGCGTGGACCGGTGGCCACGCAACGCCCGCCGAAGCCGTCGCCGCGTACCGCGCGTCCATCGCGGGCGAGACGGAAGAGGAGCGCACTGCGGAAACTCGCAAAAAGACCGGCGTCTTCGTTGGCGCGTACGCCACGAATCCGGTCAATGGCGAGCAAATCCCGGTTTTCATCGCCGACTATGTGCTGGCCGGCTACGGCACCGGCGCGATCATGGCGGTGCCCGGCCAGGACGAGCGCGACTGGGAGTTCGCCGAGGTTTTCGACCTGCCGATCATCCGCACCGTGCGGCCGCCCTCGGATTTCGCGGGCAAGGCTTTCGTCGGTGAGGGGCCCGCTATCAACTCCGGATTCCTGGACGGACTGGGCATCGCGGACGCCAAGGCGAAGATCATCGAGTGGCTGGAGACCAACGGGCACGGCACCGGCGCGGTGACCTACCGGCTGCGCGACTGGCTGTTCAGCCGCCAGCGGTACTGGGGCGAGCCGTTCCCCATCGTCTACGACGAGACCGGCCTGCCGATCGCGCTGCCCGAGTCGATGCTGCCCGTCGAGCTGCCCGAGGTCGACGACTTCTCCCCGCGCACCTTCGACCCCGACGACGCCGACAGCGAGCCGGAGACGCCGCTGTCGCGCGCCAAGGAGTGGGTCGAGGTCGAGCTGGACCTGGGCGAGGGCCCGAAGCGGTACACGCGTGAGACCAACACGATGCCGCAGTGGGCCGGCTCGTGCTGGTACGAGCTGCGCTACCTGGACCCGCACAACGACAAGGCGCTGGTCGACCCGGAGAACGAGCGGTACTGGATGGGCCCGCAGTCGGAGGTCGACTGTGGGGGTGTCGACCTGTACGTCGGCGGTGTCGAGCACGCCGTGCTGCACCTGCTGTACGCCCGTTTCTGGCACAAGGTGCTGTACGACCTGGGCCAGATCTCGTCGTTCGAGCCGTTCCGCAAGCTGTTCAACCAGGGCTACATCCAGGCGTACGCGTTCCGCGACGCGCGCGGCGTGATCGTGCCGGCCGAAGAGGTCGAGGAGCGTGACGGCACGTACTTCTACGAGGGCCAGGAGGTCTTCCGGGAGTACGGCAAGATGGGCAAGTCGCTGAAGAACGTCGTCACGCCCGACGAGATGTGCGAACGCTACGGCGCCGACACCTTCCGGGTGTACGAGATGGCGATGGGCCCGCTGGACGTCTCCCGCCCGTGGGACACCCGTGCCGTGGTGGGCTCGCAGCGGTTCCTGCAACGGGCGTGGCGGCTGATCGTCGACGAGGAGACCGGTGCGTCCCGCGTCGTCGATGAGCCGGCTGGCGAGCAGCTGCGGCGGCTGCTGCACCGCACGATCGACGGTGCCCGCGCCGACATGGACGAACTGCGGTTCAACACCGCGATCGCCAAGCTGATCGAGCTGACGAACGCGGCCACGCCGCTGCCGGCGACGCCCCGCGAGGTGGCCGAGCCGCTGGTGCTGATGCTGTCGCCGTTCGCTCCGCACGTCGCCGAGGAGCTGTGGGCCAAGCTGGGGCACGAGGGCACTCTGACGTACGCGGAGTTCCCGGTCGCCGACCCCGCGCTGCTGGTGGCCGACTCGGTCACGTACCCGGTGCAGGTGAACGGCAAGGTCCGCGGCCGGGTCGAGGTCTCGGCCGACGCGGCCGAGGCCGCGGTCCGGGAGGCCGCGCTGGCCGCGGTGGCCGACCACCTGGCGGGCCGCGACCCCCGCAAGGTGATCGTGGTACCAGGCCGAATGGTCAGCGTCGTCGTGTAGTCACGCGCGTCGTGCGTCCCGGGCGAAGCAGTCCTTCACGGTCTGCTCGCCCGGACGCGCGATGAAGTCCATCGGGGTCTTCGCCGTCGGCTTCTTCTTCGGGTCGGCGTCCAGGTTGATCATCCAGAAGTAGATGCCGGCGAGGTTCCGCTCGTGCATGACGTTGCACGCGGTCTCGAACCAGCGCTCCTGGATCTGTGGCTTGATCGCGCCCTTGGGGTGCGGTGACCACGGCTCCTTGTACGCCCCGCTGCGCGCGCCGATCGCCACCTCGGCGAGCACCAGGTCGGGCAGCTCGCCCTTGCCGCGGTTCTTGGTCAGCCAAGCGTTCCAGCCGCTTTCGAGCTGCGAAACGGTGGCACTGTCGCCGACCTTGAGCGACGGGTACGCGTCGACGGAGCGCGTGATGCCCTTTGCCGGCCCGGCCTTGCGCAGCCGGTCGTGGTTGGCGCTGTAGTCCAGCTCGCCGTCGTAGACCGCGCGCAGGTTCTCGGCGACGACCTCCCAGCCGTCGGTGTAGGACTCCAGCGAGTTCAGCTCGGTGCCCACCACGAAGGTCGCCACCTTGGCCTCCGCGGCCACCTTCCCGTACGAGACCAGCAGGTCCCGGTAGGAGGCGAACCACTTCTGCTTGCTCGCCGGGCGGATCGAACCGCGCCACATGTTCGGGTCGTCCTCGACGAGGTTGCGCTCGTTGAGCATCGGCCGCACCGCTGTGCGCAGCGCCCGCTTGTTCGCCTCGTCGAGCACGATCGACAGCCGCCGGGGCGACGGGGTGATGTCGTGGTCGGTGAGCACGCCGCTGGCCGTCGCCGACTCCATGACGAACGAGAACGAGATGGAGACGGAGTTGGCCCCCATCGACACGACGTGGTCGAGGATCTTCTGCGCCTTGGCGCGCACGATCTGGTCGGTGTCGTTCGGGTTGTTCTCCCAGTAGACCGCGACGCCGTGCTGGAACATCCCGTCGGTCCATGGCTGGCTGACCTTGACGACGGGCTCCTCGGTCGCGGCGGGGGAGCCCGGAGGCTGGGCGGTGGAGATTCGCGAGGTGGGGTCTTCGCTCTGCGCGGAGCACCCCGCGAGCACGGCCACCGCGGCGACGACCGCCAGCCAACAGGCTCTCATACCGGCTTCGCGATCACTACGAACGCCTGCTGGCCGCCGCGCAGGTACCGGTACAGGCCGCGGACCGCGCCGATGCCCTCCATGAGCGCGAACACCGGAATCAGCAGGATCACCGTGACCCCCTCCCACCACTTGTACCTGGCACGGCGCGAGACGCTTACGTTGATCCGCAGGCCCTCCGAGTACAGCCAGACCGCGTACGCCATGTTGAGCGCCCAGATCGGCAGCACCGCGAGGGTGATCGGCACCGTGTCGTACGAGCCGAGCAGCGCGCCCAGCAGCATCACGAAACCGAGGTGCTGCAACGGACTCGTCACCCACGTGAGGATCGAGTATCCAATGTAGAGCCGGTCGCGCAGCGGGATCTGGTCGTTGAGGGCCAGGCCGACCAGGCCCCACGCCCACCGTTCGCGCTGCCGGAAGAAGTCCCGCACGGTGGCCGGCGAGGCGCCGTAGCAGCGGCCGGCGAACCAGGCGCTCCGGCCCGGGTACCGCCGGCTGAAGATCAGCGCGAACTGGGCGTCTTCGACGATCGCGTCCGGCCCGAAGTCCCAGCCGATCTCGGCCTCGACCGACGCCCGCACCAGCAGCAACTCGCCGTGCACGCCGGCGAGCGGGGTGCCGCCGCCGGTGAACGCCGAGTACACCGTGACGTCGGCGATCGGCCGCAGCGCGTCGGCGAGCCACGAGAGCCCGCTGCGGGCGTGCTCCCTGGGGTACGTGAGGATGCCCTGGGCGAGGTGCTTGGCATCGTCGCCGAGGGTCCGCTGCTGCTCGATCAGGCGCGCCAGCGCGATCGCGGTGTCGAGGCCGACGCCGGTGTCGTCGTCCATGTGCAGCACCCAGACGTCGTCACGGTCCTCGTGCTGTGCCATCCGCAGCTCGTGAGCGTAGTGGTTGGCGCGTGCCTTGAACCTGGTGCCGTTCTCGGTGCGGTACCCCTTCGGCACGGTGACCACCCGGATGTACCGGCTCACCGCGGCCAGCTCCCGAATCTTGCCGCCGGCCTCGCAGCCCTCCTCAATCACCACATCCACACGCAGCTTCGAGAAGCACTCCGGCAGGTACGTGATGTAGGAGCGCACGACGCGGTCCAGCGCCGGGTAGGTGTCGTGCCGACCGATGGTCGGCACGACCACGACCAGCCGGTCGTTGCACTTGATGATCTGGTCGTCGGCCGCTGTCAGCCGGTCACGGCGCAGCCGCCGCCGGGTGATGACCGCGCCGGCCAGGCCGATCACCGTGCCGATGACCGGGTACGTCCAGATGATGGTGACCACCGGACCGAGCGGACCGGTCGACTTCACGCTGAGCAGCCAGGTGACGCCGAGCACCACCGTGAACGCCAGCGCGAGCGGCCACATCCGGGGCAGCCAGCTCGCGTGCCGCTGCGCCATGGTGGTGCCGCGCGCCGTGAGGGGCATCCGCACGGCGGGCAGCACATGCGTCTCGGTGGGCGGCGGTAGCGATATGACCTGGGTGCGGTCGGGCTCGTCGCGGATCGGGGCGTCCACGTGCGTGGTCAATCGGTGGCCTTCCGGATCAGCAGCGCGACCGTGTAACCGGTGGTCCGCCAGGTTTCCTGGACGTCGTACCGTTCGCTCAGCACCTGCGACTTGCTGCCGTCGAGCCCGTCGAGCGGGTCGCCGTAGTCGCCGAGGCGCAGTACCCAGATGCGTGAGGTCTCGCCGAGCCGCGCGGCCACGTCCTGGTACTCGCTCGCCACCATCCAGCCGTCTGTCCGCATTGGACGGTCGATGAGAAGGTCGGTGGGGCGCATGTCGGCCGGGATGTAGTGAGCGATGATGTCGCGGTTCAGCACGCCGGGCCCGCGGTCCTGCAGGCCGTACACGATGCCGTCACCGGGCCGGTAGCTCGACGTCAGCAACGCGACGACGGCGGCCGTGTCCTGGTACCGGAAGTCCGGTTTGCGGACCGAAACCTGACCAGGGAGCGAGAGCACCGCGAGCGTCGTCACGGCCGCGGCAGCGGCCACGACGCCCCGCTTGGCCAGGAGCAGGCCCGCGAGCAGCGCCCAGCCGACGACCGTGAAAAGCACGTACCGCTGCTGCCACAGGTGACTCGCCGTGCCAGCGGTGAAGAGCACCGCGGCGGGCGTGACGGCCATGCAGGCGGCGACCACCGCGCCGCGCTCGCGGGAGAGGGCGGCCGCGCCCAGTACCAGCAGCGCGCCGCCGACGAGGGCGCTGCCGAACATCTCGTTCGCGTACGCCTCGAGTTGGTGCAGGTCGGCGAGCGGGATCCAGCCGATCTGGTTGCCCTGCTGGCGTCGTCCAATAAGGACAAGCGGGACAAGCGGGACCAACCCGGCCACCGCCGTCGGCGTCCAGCGCCAGAGCAGCTTGCGCTTGTGCACGAGTACTGCCAACCCGTGGCCCGCCACCAGGCTCAGCGCGACGAGGTGCAGGGCGCCCAGCACCGTCAGCGACAGCGCGTATGCAAGCCCGACACCGAGCGTGTACACCTCCAGCATCCGGATCAGTAGCAGCGTGGCCACCGCGGCGGCGAACGTCGCGAGCGCGTACGGCCGGGCCTCCTGCCCGAAACGGGCGGTGATGGGCAGTACCGCGAACACCAGCCCCGCGATCAGGCCGGCGCGCGGCGCGCCGAGTCGCCGTCCGATAAAGCCGATCACCGCGGCGGTGGCGACCATCGCGAACGTCGACGGCAGGCGCAGCGCCAGGTCGGAATCGCCGAAAACGGTGGTCCAGAGCCGGATGAAAACGTAGTACGGCCCGATCGAGGCGTCGGTGCCGTCGAGTTGCTTCCACAACTCGGTCCACGACACCGTCGTGATGCCCCATGTGGCAAGCTCGTCGGCCCACAGCGCGGGGCCCGTGATGCCGACCAGGCACGAGACCAAGGTCACTATCGCGGGAGCGGCCCAGCAGGCCTGGCGCAGCCACACCTCCGTACGCCGGGGGGTCGCGGAAACCGGCTCTACGCGAGCCGCTTCCATCACGATCGTGGCGTCTTCGTCTACCCCGCGCGCCCGGCGGGGCAAGGGGATATGGACCTCCCCGTTTGGCCCCACGACGGGAAGTGCAGAGCGACTCATGATTGCCGGAGTTTAGGGCAAGTACGCAGTTACCCAAAGCCGACGATTGGCTTTTGTCCGTCTTCGAAACCGGACGGCCGTATCCCTCGCGGGCAGGCGCCGCTATGCTGCCGAACGGCCCATGACGTCGAACGACTGAGGAGACGTGGTGCCCCCCGCCCCCATGTGGAGTCCAGAGCTCCGCCGTGGACTCGCTCGCCTGCTTACCTTCGCTCTGCTGTGTGCGGTCGGCCTCGTGGTCGGCGCGCCCGCCCAGGCAGCTGCCAACCTGGTCCGCAATCCGAGCATGGAGGCGTCCGCGAAGGGCTTTCCGCAGTGCTGGAAACGGACTGGGCAGGGCAAGCAGAACTTTTCGTACGGCGTCACGTCGACCGCCCGGACGGGCAAGGCTGCGTTGAGAATCACCATCGGCGCCTTCACGTCGGGTAGCCGTGGTGCCGTAATGGACTGTGCACCCACGGTCACCAAGGGGCGCCAGTACGACCTGTCCGTCTGGTACACGTCGACCAGCGCCGCCACCGCGATGACGCTGTATCGCCACGACGCCAAGGCCGGCTGGCAGTACTGGACCGACCTCGCCACGCTCCCGGCGACGAAGCAGTTCAAGCAGAAGACCGTGCGCACGCCGCCGGTGCCCGCCGGCACCGACCGGATCACGTTCGGCGTCAACCTGTACGGCGCCGGCACGCTCGTCACCGACGACTACCGGATGGTCGACGCCACCGCCGCCGCGCCCAGGTCGACCTGCAAGATCGGTGAGCGCTGCTTCAAGGGCCACTGGCAGGTCATGCCGTACCAGTCGTCGGTGCGCGCCATCCACGCCGCTGTGCTGCGTAACGGCAAGGTGCTGCTCGTCGCCGGCTCCGGAAACGACCCAAACGCCTTCAAGGCCGGCACGTTCAAGAGCGCCGTGTACGACCCGAACAACGGCACGTTCACCAACGTGCCCACGCCGGTCGACCTCTTCTGCGCCGGACACGTCGCGCTGGCCGACGGCAAGGTCCTGGTGATGGGCGGCACCAAGGACTACGCCGCCGCTGACGGCTCAGTCGGATACAAGGGCCTCGCCAACTCGTACCTGTTCGACCCGACCACCAACACGTACACCCGCACCAACGACATGGCCGCCAGCCACTGGTACCCGTCGGCGACCGTGCTCGGCAACGGCGACGTAATCTCCCTCGGCGGCCTCGGCGCCGACTCCAGCGGCACCACCACCACCGAGTACTTCGACGCGTCCGCGGGCAGATGGCTGCCGCAGAACGATGTGGTCCAGACCTGGGAATGGTGGGGCCTGTACCCAGCCATGGTGCTGATGCAGGACGGCCGGCTCTTCTACACCGGCAGCCACACCTTCGGCATCGGCCTGCCCGGCAGCGGAGCGCGCCTCTACGACTATCCCAACGGCAAGTGGACAGATGTGCCCGGCCTACAGGACAAAGACTTCCGCGACCAGTCGATGAGCGTCCTGCTGCCGCCCGCGCAGGACCAGCGCGTGTTCACCGTCGGCGGCGGCAACGGCGACGTCGGCGCCACCGCGGGCCGGCTCACGGACATCATCGACCTCAAGGCCGCCAACCCTCGATACACAGCCGGGCCGCTGATCCCACGCGGCGCGCTTGCCAACGGCCAGACCCAGGCCGCCGACACCGGCAAAATGTACGTCTCGCTGGTGCTGCTGCCCGACGGCACCGTCTTCGAGACCGGCGGTGCCCTGCACAACCGCGCCGACCCGGTCTTCGAAGCGTCCATGTACGACCCGGCCACCAACACGTTCACCCCGATGGCCGCCGACCCGGTGCCCCGCACGTACCACTCGTCGGCGTTCCTGCTGCCCGACGGCCGGGTGATGGCGGTCGGTGACAACCCCGGCAACGGCTCGTTCGACATGCGCATCTCCGTCTACACGCCGCCGTACCTGCTGCGCGGCACCCGGCCGGCCATCACGACGCTGGCGTCGACGCAGTGGGGGTACGGCAGCACCCAGCGGATCACCGTCGACCGGGCCGTGACCCGGGCATCCCTGATCCGCCCGGCTGCCGTGACCCACTCGTCCGACCCGAACCAGCGCTTCGTCGAACTGCCGATGACCGTCAACGGCAACACCATCGACCTGAACGTGACCAACAACCCGAACATCGCGCCGCCCGGCTGGTACATGCTCTTCGTCCACGGCGCCAACGGCGTCCCATCGGTCGCCAAGTGGGTCAAGGTCGGATGACGGCTCGCCTCGCGGCCTGGAGCCGGTCGGTCGTGTCCCTCGCGGTCCGCGCGTGGGGCGGATGGCGCGGCGCGAGCTGGCCCATCCGCACGGCGATCGCGGGCGGCGTGGTACTGCTCGCCCTCGGCGTCGGCCTGGCCGGCACCTGGGCGGCCGGCTCCGACGCCGACTCCCGCTGGTCGGCGGGGTCCCCGGGCACCGACTACGGCCCGGGCCCAGGCCCTGAACACGAAGGCCCCAACCCGGGCCGCGCCGACGACCCCAGCCAGGGCACGCAGGCCGGATCCGCGGTGACGCCGCCGGCGTTCGTACAAGACTTCGCCCAGCAGCCCGGCACAGGCCGCCAAGGCCCCGCCCCGTCACCCACCGCGGGCGTCGAGATCGCCGAAGGCACCGACGGGTGCGACCACGCGTACGGCGGCCGCGACGTGTGCGTGCCCTGGGAGTTCCCAGCCGGCGTGACGGACAAATGCGGATGGCTCGCGCAGCGAGGCTTCAAGCCCTTGAAGATCGAAGGCGGCCGCGACCGCCACGCCCTGGACCGCAACACCGACGGCACCGCCTGCGGCCCCGGCGACTAACCCCGCCACCCCACGCCCTGCGCCCGCCCCTTCGCGTACCGTCGCGGGTTGCGCGGGTTGCGCGGGTTGCGCGGGTTGCACGGGTTGCACGGGTTGCGCGGCGCCCGCGGGTTGCGCGGCGCCCGCGGGTTGCGCGGGCCCCGTTCCGTCGATCAAGGGCAAACGCACGTGGTTGGATCTCTTTTTCGCGTGCATTTGCCCTTGATCGACGAGGTCTTCCTTGATCGCGGCCCGGCTGGGCCGTGGTCTGCTCTCGCGCGGGCGCGGTGCGCGCCGATCGCAGCGCGGGGGCAGCGCGCTCCGCGACAGGTGAGGAGCCCGGACGGCTGCGCGGCGGTTGCCACGCCCTGCGCTGGCGGGGACGCCGCGTCCGCCGATCAGGGACGCGCGCGACGGCGGGCGCCGGGCCGCGGCCCGGCAGAGAGCACGAACGCGGACGCGGCGCGTCCTCCGGCGCGGCCCTTCGGCCCGCTGCATCTCCTCGCCGATCAAGGGCGATTGCATCGATCAAGGGCAAATGCACGTGGAAATGAGATCGAACCACGTGCGATTGCCCTTGATCGCGGCATGGGCCGCGATCTGCGGCCGGCATGGAGGGCGAGTTGGCCGCGCGCCCGCAGCAGCGCACGCGGTTCGGGTCTCGCGCTCGGGTGAGGCGCGACGAAGAGCGCCCGGCCGCCGCAGCGGCGCCTCATGGGCCGCTTTGTCCGTCGATCAAGGAGATTTCCATCGATCGAGGGCAAATGCACGTGGAAATGAGATCCAACCACGTGCGTTTGCCCTTGATCGACGAGTAGAGGGGTGCGGGTGCGTCGGGGGCTCCGCGGCGGCGGTGTTAGGGGGTGGCGAGGGTGCGGTTGGAGGCGCGGCGCCAGCGGGTGACGATTATCGTGGTGGCGATCAGGCCCAGGCCGGCCGGGGCGATCGCGAACCAGTTGATGTCGCCGGGCGAGGCTACGGCGGCGCCCACGGCCGCGTACCCGAAAGCTGACGGCACCGACGCGAGCACGCTGCCGATCAGGTATGGGCGCAGGCGGGCGCCTGTGGTCCCGTACCCGTAGCTGATCAGGCCGAAGCCACCGACAGGCAGCAAGCGGACGGTCACGACGCCGAACACGCTCTGCCGCCCGAACCAGCCGTCGAGCCTGGCCAGCCGCCCGCGGACCCGGTCGGCGACGAAGTCGCGGCCGAGCAGGCGGCCGACGGCGAAGCCGAGGGCGGCGGCGAGCAGCGCGGCGGCGAGCGCGTAGCTCGCGCCGCCAACCGTGCCGAACAGCGCTCCCCACGCTACCGAGACGAGCGTGCGGGGGATGAGCACGATCATCATGAGGGCGCCGAGCAGCACCGCGGCGGGGGGCGCGAGGAGGCCGAGCCGGTCGACGATGCGAGGGGCGGCGGCGAGGTCGGGCTGCGGCAGGAGGAGTACGGCGAGGCCGCATACGCAGAGCAGGACGAGGAGCAGGGCGAAGCGGGCAACCTTCGGGTCACGGAGGCCGTCACGGAGGCCCGCTCCGAGGCGCGCGATCATGAGGCCGCCGTGGCGGCCGTGCGCTCGGCGCGCAGCCGGTCGGACCAGGTGTCGTCGAGAGGGGCCAGCACGTCCATGCCGGTGGCCCAGCGCAGCAGCAAGTCGGCGATGGCCGGGTTTCGGGCGAGGGCGGGGCCGTGGGAGTACGTACCGAGGAGCTTGCCGCGCCAGGCGCCCTCGGTGCTGCCGTCGTTGCCGATGCCGGTGGTGACCCGGGCGAGCGGCGCGACGCTCGGGCCGAGGTGGGTGCGGCCGCCGTGGTTTTCGAACCCGGTCAGCGGGGGCAGGCCGAGCCGCGGGTCGATGACGCCGCCCAACTCACCGACGGCCCGGCTGGGGCCTCGGTCGGAGTGCAGGTCGAGCAGGTTGAGGCCGCCGCACTTGGCACCCTTGGCGAAGAACGAGCCGCCGAGCAGCTGGTACCCGGCGCACACCGCGAACACCACCGAGCCCTGCGCCACCGCGCGGTGCAGGCCGCCGTCGGCGAGCAGTCGCTGCGCGGCGAGCGCCTGCGGGCCGTCTTCGCCGCCGCCCAGCAGGTAGATGTCGGCGCTGTTGGGCAACGGCTGATCGGATCGGACCTCGATGGTCTGCACGGGAAACCCGCGCAGCGCGGCCCGGCGGGCGAGGATCAGCATGTTGCCGCGGTCGCCGTAGGTGGACAGCAGGTCCGGGTAGATCCAGACGATGCTGATAGCGCTGTCAGTTGACACGGTCCAACTCCGCTCGGATGTCCTGGAACGCCGTGTAGTTGGCGATGACTTCCAGTCGGCCGGGCGGCACCGAGGTGACCGCCTCGTCGAAGGACAGTACGTGGCGGAACGGCACACCGTTCACTTCCAACCGTACCGCCAGGTCGTACGCCCGATCACCGGTGATCAACACCTGCCGGCCCCGCAGCGGCGCGAAGTCGACGTCGAAGAGCCACGATGTGTCGAGGCCGTCGGGGTCGCGCGCGTTGATGGACAGCAGCGTCGGTGCGTGATCCACCATGTCGAACGCCTCCAGCCAGCTCGCCGGGTTCTTTGCGAGCAGCAGCCGGATGTTTCGCCCGTCTCGCATCACCTGCGCGTAGCGGCCCGCCACAGAAGTCACAGTGGACAGTCGACCGACCGCGTCGGTTGGGCGTACTCCAAACTGTGATGCCACCGCCAGCGCGGTGGCCGCGTTGCCGACGTTGACTTTTCCTGGAATCTGCAGGTTGACCTTATGCCACGCGCCACGCGGGTCGATGACGCCGTCGTCTTCCACCGTCCACTGTGGTGTAGGCCGGCGCAGCGGGCAATTGACGCACCACCACTGGTCGGCCTGGCGTTCGATCGGCGCACCACACTGTGGACAGACCCACGAGTCGTCGTGCCAGCGCTGCCCCGCGCTGAACCACGTCACCTGCGGCGAGGCGACCGCCGCGTAAACCACCATCGGGTCGTCGGCGTTGGCGACCACCAGGATGTCGGGGTGGTCGGCCAGCGCGGTGCGCCAGAGGTCGGCCATCATGGCGACCTCCTTCGCCCGGTCCAGCTGGTCACGCGAGAGGTTGAGAAGCGCGACCACGCGGGGCGTGGTCGCCGCGATCACTTGCGCTAGGTAATGCTCGTCCACTTCAAGTACCGCGTACGGCGTGTGCCCAGCCTTGGCCAGTGCCGAAGTGTGCCCAGTGGGCATGTTCGCACCGTAGGAGTTGGTGGCCACCGGACCCAGTACGCCGACCGCCGCGGCCGTGAGCCGGGTCGTGGTGGTCTTGCCGTTGGTGCCGGAGACTAGGGCGATGGCACGTCCGTTGGCGAGGTGGGCGAGCAGGTCAGGGTCGATCTTGAGGCCGATCCAGCCGCCGATCACCGAGCCGTCGCCGCGCCCGGCTGCCCGCGAGAGTGCCGCCGCCGTACGCGACACCGAGCTGGCGACCTTGGCCCGCAGGGGCATCTTGGCCGTGTTCCCGTCCGTCACGCGAGCGAGGGTACCGGAGGAGGTTTGATCTCCGGACACGGCAAAGTTGTGTGGCCTTATTCACCGTTCATGGTCAACATCCCGTCATGACCGCGTTGACGCTCCGTAGTGACATTTCGGACAGCGCCCTCCGCGCCCGGGCATTCGCTGGTGTGCCAAATTCGGTCCGCAAGATTTCGATTACTCCGCGTCGATCCCGGCATCGGCTACAAACGTTGAGCCGGCCTTCATCGTGGCCCGGCCGCACCGCGGGACAACGCCGAGCCCTGCCCATCCCGAGCGGTGCAACCGACATCCGACAACTCAACGGCGGATCGGGCAGGGACGGGGGAACCAGGTTAGTGATCTGTTCCCGGATCTTGGGGTGAAGCCGCGCGGGGAGCGCGGCCGGGCAGCCTCTGCGCCCGAACCCGACAGCTAACCCCGCAGGCGTGCCGGAGGGATCTCATTCCGTGCACGAACACAGTTCGAGCCGGCGGCGGCCTGTCCGCGCCGGCAAGCTAGCGCTCGCTTTGGGGATCTGCCTCTGCGCCGGCCAGCTCGTGGCCGGCGCCGCCGTGGCCGCTCCAGCATCCGCGGCCGCTCCCGTGACCACCGCCGCCTCCCAGCAGGCCGCCGCACCGGTAAACGTGGCGATCAAGCTGACATCTAGCACCAGCAAGGTGGCGTGGGGCTCGGCGGTCACGCTGACCGCGCGCGTCAACGACCCGAACACCGGCGCGGCCGTGACGGGCGGAAACGTGCAGTTCCAGGCGTGGCGCAACGGCGGGTGGCAGACCTGGCAGACCAAGGCGGTCACGAACGGCACGGCGACCTACCGCACGACCCCGTACGTCACCGGCAGCTTCCGGCTGAAGTACACCAGCCTGCCGGGCAAGTACCGTTGGACGGCCAGCGCGTCCATCCGGGTCAACGTGGTGGCCAGCCGGGCCAAGGTGCTCTCCGAAGCGCGCAAGCACGTCGGCAAGTCATACCGGTACGGCGCGAGCGGGCCAGGGTCGTTCGACTGCTCCGGCTACACCATGTACGTGTACCGCAAGGCCGCCGGCATCAAGCTGCCGCACAAGGCCAACTCGCAGCAGCGGTACGGGCGGGCGGTCGCCAAGTCGTCGGCCCAGCCCGGTGACCTGATCGTCATCCGGAGCGGCACGTACGGGTACCACGTCGGCGTCTACGCGGGCGGCGGCTACATGTACGACTCACCGAAGCCCGGTGTGAAGGTCGGCAAGCACAAGATCTGGACGTCGAGCTACGTGGTTCGGCGCCTGGTCGGCTAGTTCCCTACACCCATCCCCCCGCGTCCGCGATCAAGGGCTGAGGCGTACCCCCCGGCGCCTCGCCCTTGATCGCGGGCCATTTCACGCCCGGTCTCATCCCTCGCTCGCCCCGGCCCGCCGCGCCCCGGCCCGCCGCGCCCCGGCCCGCCGCGCCCCGGCCC